>JADLCW010000216.1 GCA_020847015.1 Thermomicrobiales bacterium
CAGGAGGAAGCAGCGGCCGCGGGTGTCGAGTATCCGCACGATCTCGAACTGGCCAGACAGATGCTGGCTGACGCCGGATATCCGGACGGTTTCACGGTCGATCTGATCACGTCGGAAATGCTGGCCTACCGCGCCAACTACGAGGTGCTGCAGGCGGAATTGGGCGAGGCGGGCATCACGGTCAACCTCAACGTGGTCGACCACGCCACGATGCACGAGCAGATTCGCGAGGATGTCCAGCCGATCGTGATCTACGTGGCCTACCGGCCGAATGCCGATGTGTTCCTGACCAACTTCTTCCACTCCAATGCCACCGTGGTGACAGGCAAGTCGCCATCAACCAACTTCTCTCACTATTCCGCCATCGACGGTCTGATCGAACAGGCGCGAGCGGAAACCGATCCAGAAAAGCAGGACCAGTTGTGGAAGCAGGCCAACATTCAGCTTCTTGAGGATATGGCCGCGTTCCCGCTCCATTTTCAGAATCAGGTCTACGCCCGGGTCAAGGGTGTCGACTATGGACACGATCTGGTCGCCTCGCTGGCGCTGTACCCGCAGATCACCGAGCAGACGACAGTGGCGCGGTGACGCGCCGCTATCCGGCCCACATGGCCGGACGGTAGGCAGGGAGCCGGCGCGGTGCGCCGGCTCTTCCTGTCCGATCCGATCCGATCCGAGCAATTCGAATTCACGCAGGCGATCTCATGCTGCGTCATATCGTGCGGCGGTTGCTGTTGGCCATCCCGACGCTGCTGGCCGTTTTCACCATCATCTTTTTGCTTGTGCGCGTAGCTCCTGGCGATCCGGCCGTGGCTGTGCTGGGCGACCGCGCCTCGGCGGAGACGGTGGCTGCGCTGCGGGAAAAAATGGGCATTAACGAGCCACTGTGGAAGCAGTACGTAGACTTCCTTGGCGGACTCGCGCAGGGCGATCTGGGGCGCTCGCTCATCTCCCAGAAGCCGGTCGGCGAGCAGATTTTGTTCGTGTTGCCCTACACGCTGGAGTTGACCTTCGCGGCGATCGTCATCGGTCTCGCGCTGGGCGTCCCGACCGGGGTGATCACGGCGCTGCGTCGCAACAAGCCGGTGGATTATTTGGGGCGGATCTTTTCGCTGGTGGGGCTTTCGTTTCCGGCTTTCTATCTCGGCATTCTGTTGATGTTTTTCCTGGCGGTGAAACTGAATGTGTTCCCCGCCGTCGGTGCGGCCGATTTCTCGCAACCGCTCAAGAATTTGCACTATCTGGTGTTGCCGGCTCTCACGCTCGGTCTGATCGAAACCGCCTACATCGCCCGCATGACCCGCTCGGTGATGCTGTCCGTGCTCGCCGACGACTACGTGCGGACAGCGCGCGCCAAAGGGTTGAAGGAATCGTCGGTGCTGATCGGCCACGCATTGCGCGCGGCGATGATTCCGGTGGTGTCGCTGATCGGCATCTTCGCCATCAGTCTGATCGGCAGTTCGGTGCTGGTGGAGGAAGTGTTCGCGCGGCCGGGTCTGGGCAAGCTGATGGTCGGAGCCACCAAGCAGAAGGATTACACGACGCTCCAGTCGATCATGGTCGTTTATGCGTTGATCATCGTCATCATCAACCTGCTCACCGACCTCGTGTACACCTTCATCGACCCGCGCCTGAGGTACGACTAATGGCGCAGGCCCAGGCGCGCCCGGCCGCGCATGCGACCCCGACGCGCGATCCCTTCGGCGCCAAGCCGATCGTGTCCGAGCGGCGGCGGGCGCTGCGAAGCTTCACCAGGAATCGCACGGCGGTCGTCGGAGTCGTGCTGATTCTGGCGATCGTGCTGATCGCCGTATTCGCGCCGGTGGTCGCTCCCTACGATCCGCTCGCCCAAAGCGTGCGCGATCGTCTGCAACCGCCCAGCGCCGCTCACCCGCTGGGACTGGACGACAAGGGGCGTGACATTCTCTCGCGCGTCATCTATGGGGCGCGGATCGCGCTGCAGGTCGGCATCTTTTCGGTCGTGCTGGGTGGTGCGGCAGGCACGGCGATCGGCATCGTGGCGGGCTACGTCGGCGGCAAAGTCGAATCGGCGCTGATGCGATTGACTGATGTGCTATTGGCCTTTCCCGACCTGATCACCGGACTCCTGGTGCTGGCGGTGCTGGGGCCGGGTTTGTGGAAAATGATCGTCGCCATCGCGCTGACCATCGCGCCGCGTTTCGCTCGCATTGCGTACGGACCGACGCTGACCATTGCCAAAAAGGAATACGTCGAGGCCGCCCGCTCGATCGGGGTCCGGGACGGGCGCATTCTGACCCGCCATATCTTGCCCAACATCGCCGGCGATCTGCTCGTATTCGCCAGTCTCTGGACGGCCTCGGCGATCCGGCTGGAAGCCAGTCTCAGCTTTATCGGGTTGGGCGTTCCGCTGCCGACGCCGACGTGGGGACAAATGATTCGCGAGGGAGTCGTTCACCTCACCGTCGTGCCGCTCTACTCGCTTGGGCCGGGCATCGCGCTGCTGATCACGGTGCTCGCCTTCAACCTGGTTGGCGATGGGTTCCGTGATGCGCTGGACCCCAAGTCGCGGACGTGATTCCGGAAGCGAGCGCGCCGGTGCGCCGCCCGCGTCTCCGGCCCGCCGCGCCGGGGCTGGTACACTCGCCAATCGAGCAGCATTTCGCGGCGCGCGGCCGGCGCGCCGGCACGATCTGGGAGATCCGCGTGGGCGACACGACCTTGGGCATCGATCCGACGATCGAATCTGACGACCTTTCGGACACCAGGCTGCCGGAAGCGATTCTGGCGACCAACGCCAACAAGACGCCGACCCTGACGGCCGATCTGCTCGGCGCCGATTTGAACTGCGTGCAGGCCGAGCACGTTTCGCTGGAAGGATCCGGCGCGGAATCGGTCACCGCCGAGCGAGTCTCGATCGCCAACTCCGGGGTGCGCTCGATCGAGGCCAAATCGGTGCAGGTCGAAAACTCCGGTGTGTTGGCGCTGCAGAGCGAACGCGTGGTGCTGCACGACAGCGCCGCCATTTCGGTGGTTGCCGATGAGGCGCGACTGGTCGGCGGCCGGACGCTGTTTCTGACAGCGGGCAGCGTGACGCTGGACGAGGATACGCGGACCCTCGTCGCCGATGGCCCGGAAAACGTCGTGCGTCCATTTCTGTCAACGCAGGGAGCCGCCGCGCTGGGCGCGGCGTTTGCCATCGTTCTGGCGCTGCTCGGCCGCCTGCTCGGCCGCCGGCGCGCATAGCGGGACGACCGAGGAGGGACAAGCCTGTGGGCGCGGTGCGGCGAGTGTTTTCGTTCGGCGCGGGCGGCGTGCTCGGGTTCGTGGTCGGGGCTGCGGTCGCCCGCCTGCTGGCGGAGGAGAGCGGCGACGATCTGCGCCGGTTGCTGCACGAACGGGTCGATCGAGTCAAGGCGGCCGGCGACGCGGCGCAGGCGCGAGTGGAGGCGGAGTTGATCGGCAAATTCCGCGCCGAAATCAACGACCCGACCGCGCTGCAGGATCAGGCGGAGCAGGCGACGATCCGTGGAGTCCGCGCCATCGAGGCGCTGGGACTCGGGTTCAACGCGCAGGGCGCCTTGGCGGCGCTGGAGGTTCAGGAGCGAGCGGCCGATGCGGAACGCGCCCGGCAGCGCGAGTTGAGCGGCGGGCGCCGCTAGCTGGCGCTTCCGCGCACGACCGGACTTGCGCCTGACTAAGGTTGCGAGGAAAATTGCGTCAGCAGCATCCCGGAATCGAGGGTCGCTGAGAGCCGCGCCGCGGGCGCGGTTCGCTGTGGCGGCCAAGCACCACCCACGGAAGGAGCGCCAAGCGTGAGCACCATGACCGGCTTCGACATGCGCCACAAGAGTCGGGTCATCCTCGACGGCAACGACCGCGCCGGCGCGCGCGCCATGTTGAAGGGCACCGGCTTCACCGACGAGGACTTGCGCAAGCCGATCATCGGGGTGGCGCACTGCTGGATCGAGACGATGCCCTGCAATATCAACCAGCGGCGTATCGCCAAGTACGTCAAGGAAGGCATCCGTGCCGCCGGCGGCACCCCGCAGGAACTGAACACCATCTCGATCTCCGACGGGGTGACGATGGGCACCGAAGGGATGAAAACCTCGCTCATCTCCCGCGAGGTCATCGCCGATTCGGTGGAGTTGGTCGCGCGCGGCCACATGTTCGACGCCATCGTCGGCATCGGGGCCTGTGACAAGACCCTGCCCGGACTCGCCATGGCGCTGGTGCGGCTCGATGTCCCTGGCGTGCTGCTCTATTCCGGATCGATTCTGCCGGGCGAATACAACGGCAAGGAAGTAACGATTCGCTCGGTGTACGAGGCGATCGGCGCCAACTCCGCCGGCAAGATGAGTGATGCCCAACTGAAGGAGCTGGAAGATGTCGCCTGCCCCGGAGCCGGGGCCTGCGGCGGCCAGTACACTGCAAACACCATGGCGATGGCGATGGAGTTCATCGGGCTCTCGCCGATGGGGTCCGCGTCGGCGCCGGCAGTGGATGCTCGCAAAGAGGGCATCGGCGTCCAAGTCGGCGAGCTGATCATGGATGTCCTGCGGCGCGGACTGCGCCCGAGCGACATCCTGACCCGCGAGGCGTTCGAAAACGCTATCGCCGGCGTCGCCACCAGCGGCGGCAGCACCAACAGTGTGCTCCACCTGCTGGCGCTGGCCCGCGAGGTCGGAGTGGAATTGTCCATCGACGATTTTGACTCCATTTCGCGGCGCACGCCGCTTTACTGCGACATGATGCCGGGTGGGCGCTACGCTGCTGCCGATCTCGACAAGGCGGGCGGCAACAAGATCGTCGCCAAGCGGCTGGTCGACGCCGGTCTGGTGCATGATGAGGCGGTGACGGTCACCGGGCAGAATTTCGCCCAGGCAGCGGAGGATGCGCAGGAGACGCCGGGTCAGGACGTGGTGCGTCAGCTCGGCGACCCGATCAAGGATTCGGGTGGCTTGGTCATCCTGCATGGCAACCTCGCCCCGGACGGCGCGGTCGTCAAGCTGTTCGGCTACGAGCGGCAGCATCAGACTGGGCCAGCCCGGGTGTTCGACTCCGAGCATGCCGCGCACGATGCGGTGCTGCACCGGCAAATCGTCGATGGCGACATTGTCGTGATTCGCTACGAAGGACCGAAGGGTGGCCCCGGCATGCAGGAGATGCTGGAGGTGACGGCAGCCATCGTCGGGCAGGGACTCGGCGGCACCGTGGCGCTGATCACCGACGGTCGTTTCAGCGGGGCCACCAAGGGGTTGATGATTGGACATGTCGCGCCGGAGGCGGCGGTGGGCGGCCCCATCGCGGCGGTGCAGGAAGGCGACACGATCACCATCGATATCGAGAAGCGGCGCATCGATGTCGAAATCGAACCGGCCGAGATGGCTAACCGGCTGGCGCAGTGGACACCGAAGGATCCTGTCTACACGAGCGGCGTGATGGCCAAGTACGCCAAACTGGTGGAGCAGGCCGATCAGGGCGCGATCACTACGGTCTGAGTGTTCCGGTAGGCGGCGAGGCGGCGAATCTGTCGGCCAACCCGGACAACTGCACGAGCGCCTCGGTGGCCTGACCGCCGGGGCGCTTGGCATTGTGTCCGGGCGAGGATGCGATCCGGACGACGCGCGAGATCGTGATTGAGAGCGCGCGTCTTGAGCTGGGGCCGAGCTGGCATTCCGGCTCTCGATGCCGCCCCGCGTGGGCGGGCCAAACTGCTACGCAGGCGGCCCCGGCGGGGACGGGCGATCGTGCGCGAGTTGCAGCGCCGTTTCGGACTGTATCTCCATTCGGCCCTGGGTGCGACCGTGCTGCGGATGCGTGGGCCGGAGCCGTTGGAGGCGGCCAGCCGCCCTTCGTTCCCCGATCACCAGTACGCGCTGAAAAGCCGCGCGTCCTAACAGTCCATTGGCTACGAGTACGCCTCCCGGGGGGTTGGCGACGCCATCTCGCTCAAGACGCGGGGCGGCGTCTGGCTCAACGAAGGGTTCGTCACCTACATCGAGTCGCCCTGGATCGCGCACAAGCGCCATGTTCCCGTGGGGACGCTGTCCGTGCGCAATTTCGATGCGATCGACTCCTACCCGCAGATGCGGCAGCTGTCGGGTTTGCCGCAACCGAGCGATCTGTTCGACGTCACTGTCTGCAATCGCAGCGTCCGGGCGCATGAGGCGCTGCGCCGCATGGTTGGCGACGATGCGTCCTTCCGGGTGGCGGAGACTGTCTCTGGTCGGGATCGCGATGCGCGGCTCTGGCGCTGCTTGTACGAGCCGGGGTCTCCTGGCCGGCCGCCCGGTCCTGTCGCGCACCCGTCGTCGTAACCAAGTCCGCCGCAAGGCACCGTCGCATCACGGAAGATCGCGACGGACGAACACGACCAGCCCGGCGATCGTCCCCGCGACCCCGACGGCAACCAACACGATCGGGTTGCGCGGAGCGACGGTTCCGTGCGCCAGCGCGTCGGTGGGATCGTAGTAGGCGAACAGACTGAGTGGCCGGAGCGTCTTGGCGACGCTCCAGATCGCGGCGAAGTAATCGACAAAGTACATCACGGTCAGCAGCGCCAGCGCCCAGCCGACGATACGCCCGGTCGTGCTGACGGCCGCCGATCCCAGCAGCGCCAACCCGCCGATCGCCCACAAGAGGGCAAGGCTGCCGACGAACAGGGCGATGAAGTTCGCCTGGTCGATGTGATCCAGAATGCCCAGATACTGAAGCCCGGCGATCGTCCCGAGCGGCCCGACCGCGGCCACGGCGCCGGCGATGAGCGTCATTCCGAGAACGCGGGAGAGATAGACGGCCGGACGCGACACCGGGCGCGACAAGGGGATCTGGATCGCGCCGCTCTCCATCTCGCCGGCGAGCGTGCGGGCGGTGAACCCGACTACGGCGCTGATGGCCAACACGAGATAGAGCGGGTGGGTGAACCCGACCGACAGCAACCCGGGCAAACCGTTGACGGCGGCAAACTCGGGGCGGGAGCGGGCGAAGGCCTGGAGTGCCGGCGGTAGCCGCTGGATGAGGGCGGCCATCACTTCGGCCCCGCCGAATGACTCGATCACCACCGGCTGAATGGCCTCGAAGAGCGCAATGCCGCCCAGCAGCGCGATCAGTCCCGCCAAACCCCGCGCCAGCGCTCGCCCGGTCAGCGCACCGACCGCGTTCATCGGCGCGTTCCGGTCGGGATCGCCTCGGTGGTGGGTGCGGTCGTTGATGACGCTGGCGCGTAATATCCCATGAACATGTCATCCAGCGACGGCGGGGGCAATTCAAGATCGATTGCGCCGCTCGCGGCCAGCGCACGCAGAAAGGGGCCAAGATCGCCTCCGACGGCGAGTCGCAGCCGGTCGCCCTCGCGCGCCAGCACCCGCACCCCGGGTATCTCGGCAAAGCTGGTCGGGGCTGGGCCGTTGAAGCGCACCGTCGCCGTTCGCTGGTGGCTGCGCTTGAGATCCTCGATGCTGCTTTCGGCGACCAGGCGACCATCGCGCACGATGGCGACCCGCTCGCACACCCGCTCCACTTCCGCAAGGTCGTGGGAGGACATGAATATGGTGCGGCCGTGCCCATGCAGATCGCGCAGCACCTCTTCGAAGTTGCGCCGCATCAGCGGATCGAGTCCGTCGGTCGGTTCATCGAGAATGAGCAGCGCCGGGTCGTGCTGCATCGCGGCGATCAACGCCAATTTTTGCTTCATCCCCTTGGAATACGAGCGCAGCTTGCGATTCAGCGCCGCGCCCGATAGTTCCAGCGCATCGAGCAGCTTCTCACGCAGCACGGGCGACCGCCCGGAAAGGCGGGCCGTGTAGTCGAGCAGCGCCGCACCACGCATATCCGGGAACAACGCCTCGGCCTCGACCAGATAGCCGAGATTGCGGCGCGCCGCAACGCCGTCTGCCCAGCAGTCGTGCCCGAAGAGGCGGCAGCTGCCCGAAGTGGGTTTGACGAACCCGAGCAACAGCCGGATCGTCGTCGTCTTGCCGGCGCCATTCGGGCCGAGAAACCCGTAGATGGCGCCCGTTGGGACGTGAAGGGTGAGCTGCGACAACGCCGACACCGATCCGAATCGCTTGGTCAGATCGTCAGTGGCGATGGCGGGCGCGTCGGCAAGGCTCATGATCGTGAGCCTACCATGCGCCGGGCATTTCGCCGCTGCGTGTGCGCCAAGTTCTGGCAGACTAGCGCAGCATTGTGTGGAGATGATGAAGGAGGAAGCATCCTGTGGAGGCGGATACGGAAGCGACCGAGACGCGCTCGATCGAACGGGTGGCGATGATCGGCGCGGGCACGATGGGACGGCAGATTGCAGCGCTGGTGGCGCGCAGCGGGCGGCCAGTGCGATTGTTCGACACCGCGCCGGAAATGCTGACTGCCGCCCCGCAGCGCATTCGTGAGGAGACGTTGACGCAGCCCGGGTTGGATCGCTACGCCCACCATCGGTTCCGATTGGAGCCGCCGGCCGATGTGGATGCGATGATCGCTCGTATTGCGCTCGCCGATAGCCTGGCGGATGCGGTCGTCGATGCCGATCTGGTGATCGAGGCGGCGCCAGAGGTGCTGGAGCTCAAGCGCGATCTGTTCGCGGACCTGAGTCTCCTGGCCCCGGCCGCCATTCTGGCCACCAACAGCTCCTCGATGCCCTCCAGTCTCATCGCTTCAGCCGTGGGCGACCCCGGGCGGCTGCTGAACATGCATTTTTTCGCCCCGGTCTGGTTTCGAGCCATGGTCGAATTGATGAGCTGCGGACAAACGCGACCGGAGGTGATGGCGTCGGCCGAAGCGTTTGGCGCTTCGCTCGGCATCGTCGTGGCCGTGGTGCGAGGAGAAAGCAAAGGGTTCATCATCAATCGGGTGTGGCGCGCGGTGAAGCGCGAGGCGCTGCGGGTGGTCGACGAGGGGCATGCCGACCCTGAGGATGTCGACCGCCTCTGGATGCTCTTTTTTGGCACCCCGAGCGGTCCGTTCGGCATCATGGATATGGTCGGGCTGGATGTCGTGGCCGACATCGAAACCTCCTACCAGCAGGTCGCCACCGACCCGGCCGACAAACCCTCGGCGACGCTGCGTGAGATGGTGCGACGAGGAGCGCTGGGTGAGAAGAGCGGTGAGGGTTTCTACCACCACCCGAACCCGGAGTACTCCAACCCCAGGTGGCTAGCTGGTGAAGCGGACGAGCCGAACGAGCGCGGCGCGTGAGGGGGGTGTCATGCACCATGTGGTGTTTCTGGTCAAGAAGCGACCAGACATGTCGCAGGAGGAATTCGCTCGCTATTGGATCGACGACCATACGCCGCTGACGGCTGCGGTGGAAGGGGTGCGCGCCTACCGGTGCTACCCGGCTAGCGGGGCAAGCAGTGGCGCGCCGTTCGACGGCGTCGCGGTGCTTTCGTTCGATGACGCCGACTCCGCCGAGCGGGCGTTGGCCAGTCCAGAATTCGCCCAGGCGCTGGCCGATGCGGCGAACTTCCAGGATGTCGCCGCAACGACATCGTTCGTCGCCGACGAGCGCATCATCGTCTGATCGGGGGAATTCGACCTATCGCGCTAGAGTGCGCGGGCGACCTGACGGCAGACGGCGCGCAACGCATCGAATACGCCGTCGCCCTGCGTCGCCACCGTGGGGAACGCGGGCTTGGCGAGTGGGTTCAGCGCCGCGTGGAGATCGGGCGTGGGCAGCGCAGCCGGCAGATCGCGCTTGTTGAACTGGAAGACGAGTGGAAACGATTCCGGATCGCGACCGGCGTCGACGAGATTGCGACGCAGCTCCTCCAGACTGGCGCAGTTTGCGTCGGTGCGCGCAGGGTCGGAGTCGGCCACGAACACCACACCGTCGGCGCCGCCGAGGATGGCGACGCGGGTTCGCTCGAAGTCGGGTTGGCCGGGAACGCTGACGAGGTCGGCGTGGATGGTCCAGCCGGCGACGGCCCCGAGACTGAGCGGAAGGTCATCGAGGAACAAGGTACGCTCATCGCCGGAGGAAATGGAGACGAAGTCGCCGCGTGCGTGCTCCGGCACGCGCGCGGCGATGAATTGCAGACTGGTCGTCTTGCCGCCGAACGCGGGACCGTAGTAGACGACGCGCAGTTGAATCTGCCGACCGGGCAGATCGATCACCGCCATCCTGACGACTCCCAACCTGCCAGATCGCACGCCCGGTGGCCGCCGCTCCTACGCGGCTGATTCCGGCGCGCCTGACCGCGCCGACGAAGCGACTCCGGCGCTGGGCAGAGCAGCACCGCGCACCGCAATGTATGGCGCAAACTTGCCGATATCGGCAGCCGGCGCATATCCGGTGACGACGACGCCATCTTCCGTATAGTGGACATCTTCCACGCGGCCGGTGCGATGGAAGAAGTCCACCAGATCGCTGCGGTTGAACGGCACGGAAAGCACCACCGGCTGGAAAACAGCCTCCGTCTCCAGCACGGTCTCGATGCGGGCGAGCAGCGCATCCAGCCCCCATCCGCAGGCGCCGGAGATGGCGACGGGGTTGACGGCCAGTCCCGCCGCATCACCAAGACTCGCCAGCAGATCGCCTAGCGCAAGAGTCGCGAGATCCGCCTCCGTCGCGTCATCGGGCAGCAGCCGGTCGACTTTGTTCAGCGCGGTGATCACCGGCTTGTCGTCGGCGCCGAGATCTTCCAGCACCGTCTTGACCGTCGCCATCTGCTCGGCCGCGTTGGGGTGTGTGACATCGACGACGTGCAGCAGCACCGTCGCCTCGTTGATCTCCTCCAGCGTGGCGCGAAAAGCGGCGATCAGCAGGGTCGGCAAATTGTTGATGAAACCGACGGTGTCGGTGAGCAGCGTTTCACGCCCGCTCGGCAACAACGCCCGTCGCGTCGTCGGGTCGAGGGTGGCGAAGAGTTTGTCCTCCGCCAACACGTCGGCTCCGGTCATCGTGTTGAGCAGCGTGCTCTTGCCGGCGTTGGTGTACCCGACCAGCGCCACCACGGGAACCGGCACAACCTTGCGACGTTCTCGGTAGAGCTGGCGGTGACGATGCACGTCGCCCAATTCGCGCTTGATCTGAACGATGCGCTTGCCCAATTCTCGACGGTCGCTTTCGAGTTGTGTTTCGCCCGGACCGCGCAACCCGACGCCGCCGACTCCCTGCCGCGAGAGGTGGGTCCAGAGACCGGTCAGGCGGGGCAGGCGGTATTCCAGTTGCGCCAGTTCGACCTGCAAGCGACCTTCATGCGTGGCCGCGCGGCGAGCGAACACATCGAGAATGAGCGCGGTGCGGTCGATCACCTTGACATCGAGTTCGCGCTCAAGATTGCGCTGCTGGGCAGGGGTCAGATCGTCGTCGATCATGACAACGTCGTAGTCGAGATCCTCCCGCCGCTCCTTGATCTCCTGCAGCTTGCCCTTGCCGACATAGGTGCTGGCGATCGGGTGGGCCAGTTTTTGGGTAACGGCGCCGACGACCTCGACATCCACGGTTTCGGCGAGACTGGCCAATTCTTCGAGCGAATCGGCGGCCGCCCACTGCTGCCGCTGACGCTCGACCGCAACGAGCAGCGCGTGTTCGTTTGGTTTGTTGGTTGAAAGAGGAATGCGGGTTATAAGACGCCTCCGTTGGCGATGCGCGAGCCATGCGGGATCATCCCGGCAGCTTCCTGACGCTATGCCCAAGTATACCCTGCCGGGGCATCCGGCCTCTACTCGACGGCGAGGATTTCGGCGGTTTCTCGCTCCATTCCCGCCAGCGCGGACCGGATCCGGCCGGCCGCCTCCTCGCGCCAGCGCTCGTCGGCCAACACCCGGGCGCGCTCCATCTCGAGCGTCTCCCGAACGGCTCCTGGCGCCGGTCCACCGGAGGCGACGCGCCGCTCGAGGAATTTGCGCGGCGCGAGATAGCTGCCGAACCGCTCGATCTCCATGCCCAGTTCTCGCCCGACAATCAGCAGCGCGGCGGCGTCGATCGCTTGCGGCGTGATGCCGCTCGCCTCGATTCCCGCTTCCAGCGACTGCCGCACGACCATGCCGGCGATCGCTCGGGCCGACGCCGGGTCCAGTCCTTCCTCGACCATCAGCATGTCGGCGAGATCGCTGGCGGTGGTGTGGTCGCGGCCGGCCCGGTTCGCGAAATAGGCGCGGTTGACTTCGATCCCGCCAGCAACGAGACGCGCCGCGCGTTCGGCCAATGCTCTGGTGGCGCCCAATGCCTGCATCGTCCGGGCGAACGGCACGTCCAGTGCAGCGCCGGCGGGACCGTAGGGAATCGCGGCGGCAAGGCGTTTGGCGACCGCGGCGTCGGCGACGATCGCCGCCGCCTCCGCTGCTAACTGGTTCAGCCCGACAGCCGGGCGAAACTGAGGCAGCGCGGCGTCGAAGTCGCCTTGCCACGCTTCGGCAAGACGCAGACTGTCCGGGTCGTGACGCAACCAGCCGCGCAGCGCTTCCAGGAAGCGCGCCAGCGTATCGGCGGCGGTGGTGGCCGGGTCCAACGCTGCGGCGAGGTGATCGGTGGCGGCCACCGCATCGAAGGTGGACGCAATCGGCCCATCGAACCCGAGCGCGCGGGCGGTCGCCTCACGGTCGATGCGCACACCAGTAGAGGCGAGCGCCCCGGCCCCCATCGGCGAGCGATTCACTTCCGCATAGCCGAGGCGGAGACGGTCGGTGGCGCGCGACAACGGGCCGATCGCGCCGCCGAGGTAGTGGGCGAGTGTCGTCGGCTGCGCCGGGCGCCCTTCGGCATAGGCGGGCATGAGGGTGAACACGTGCTGACCGGCAAAATCCAGTAGCGCGAGGCGCATCTCGTCCAGCGCGGCTTGCAACGCGAGCAGTTCGTCGCGCAGCGTCAACCGCACCGCGGTTGCGGCGATCTCGGCGCGCTGGCGACCGACGCCGCTGGCGCCGGCCGCGGCCGGCGCGGTAAGCGCCTCCAGCCGCGCGTCGAAAACCGCGACGAGATCGCTGACATCGCCCTCCGGCGGATCGGCGCAGCGTACGCCATCCAGCGCGGTGAGCACCGCCGCGGCGACCGGGTCATCGAACACCGCGGTGTCGCGCAGCATCACCACGTGGGCGGCAATGGCGTTGCCGATCGCTCGCCACACTGCCCGCCGACTCGCTTCTGTCAACATGCCGCGTCGTTCCTCCCATGGTGATTCGCTCGCCGTGGACTGTAGCAGGGGAAGCAGTGTGAACGACCGAAAACTGGATCGAATGCGGCATTGCCCGCTTGACCCTGTGCGCGGCCGGGACGTAGCATCGGTTGGGCGGGCGCTCATCGCTTCAGCCTGCTTGTCGCCCGCCGAACGGACGCACGCGAGGGACTGAACCGGATGATTCCCCAAGATTTTCCCGGCCGCGGCAAGGTCGCCGTGCTCAAAACCCAACCGGAGACGGTGCTCTCCGATGTGCGCGAGGCGATGCATCTCGCGGACTATGAACGGGCGCTGCCGAAAAATCGCGACACTATCCTGAAGATCAATATCTCATGGCAGACATGGTATCCCGCCTGCAGCACGACCCCGTGGCAACTGGAAGGCGTCATCCGCACCTTGCAGGAGGACGGCTATCGCGGCTTGATGGGCGCGCACAACCGCACGGTCGTCGTCGACGCCTATGTTGGCGAGCGCAACAACAAGCACAAGTACGTAGTGGACAAGTACGGCGTCGCCAATATCCATCTCTACGAACCGCAGATCGAATGGGTGACCTATGCGCCCAGCAAGCCGTTTTTGGTGCTCGATCAAATTTTCCCCGAGGGCGTCCGCGTGCCCAAACTCTTTTACGACCGCAACATCATCCAGCTGCCCACCGTCAAGACGCATGTCTTTACGACGATTACCGGCGCGATGAAAAATGCCTTTGGCGGGTTGCTGTCGGATCGCCGCCACTGGACCCACGCCGTCATCGACGAGACGTTGGTGGATCTGCTGCAGATTCAGCAGGACATCCATAGTGGTTTATTTGCAATGATGGACGGCACCTTCGCCGGCGACGGGGCCGGACCGCGGGCGATGCGCCCCCATGAGAAGGACTTCCTGCTGGCCAGCGCCGATCAGGTCGCCATCGATGCGGTAAGCGCCAAACTGCAGGGGTTCGACCCCATGGAGTTGCCCTTCATCCGCATCGCTCATGAAAAGGGTCTCGGCATCGGCAACCCGAAGGATATCGAGATCGTCGGCTACGACATTTCGCTGGAAGACTGGAAATTCGTTCGGGAGGACACCTTCGCCTCCAAGGGTCAGCGCCTCATCTACCACGGTCCGCTGAAGCGGCTCGAAAAGCCGCTGCTGCGTAGCCCGCTGGTGGGGTGGAGCTATTTCGCCTCGAACTTCTACCACAATGTTTATTGGTACCCTGTCGTCGGCCGCAAGCGCGTCAAGGATGCGTTGGACACCAAGTGGGGACGGTTGTTCCAGAGTTACGGCAATGGCAAGGTGGTGCTGCCCGGACCGGAACCGGTCCCGACGGCGATGGCGGCCGCGGGCGCGGCCGGTTTGCTGGCGGCGATCGCGCTGGGCGCGCGGACGATGCGGAAGGGATAGCCGGCGGGGCCGGCGGGGAACGGGGGGATGGAATGGTTGCACTGCATAGCGCCGTCGGCGGGTTGGTTGTACTCGCTTTCGTCGTGGTGACGATTCTCAATATCCTGCGGGTGACTGGGCGTGATCTGCCGATCGCCCGCACCATATCGATGATCGCCGGCGCGCTGCTGCTGATTCAGTACATCCTCGGGTTCCTGTTGCTCGGCGCCGGGTTCCGTAACAGCATGGCCCACTACGTGATCGCCCTGCTGGCGATTCTGACCGTGGGCATGGAGCATGGCTACGCCGCTACGCGCGACACGTCGCGCCAGCGCGCCGTTGCCGCAACCATCGCCACGCTGGCGACCACGATTCTGGTGCTCATTGCCTACATGATTGGGATGGGCGGCGCGGCGACCACTCCAGCGATGCTCTTGCCGTGACGGCGCCGGATCGCGCTCGACGCCC
>JADLCW010000217.1 GCA_020847015.1 Thermomicrobiales bacterium
AGCGCCGCGGTCACGGCGGCGATGCGGACGCCGTCCGTCCGATCCTCGCCCCGCTGCAACGGGTTGTCGATCTCGCCGATCGGGCAATGGACGGCGCAGCCTACGTCCGGCATGCGGCCGACGCCTTGCCGAAACGCGGTCGGCCGCCTCGCCGCGCGACCCCGGGGCCAATGTCGCCGGGCGCGCTACTATATCTGTCCAGAACCACTCGCCACGCGCCAACAGGAGCCGCACACCGCATGAGAGCGCTATCCCAGCTCGCCGAACGTTTGCCCCGCTCGGGCATCCGCGAAATCATGGAGGTCGCGCAGGGGGTCGAAGGCGTCGTCCACCTCGAAGTGGGCGAACCCAGCTTCATCACCCCCGACCACGTCATCGACGCTGCCGCCGCCGCGGCCCACGCCGGTCAGACGCGCTACACCGCCAACGCCGGCATCCCGGCGCTGCGCGAAGCAGTCGCTGCCCGCTGCGCGGCGCGCTGGGGACAACCGGCGCAGGCCGACGAGGTGCTCGTCGGGGCGGGGGCGGTCAACGCCATCGTCGCCATGTTGCTGACCGTCGCCGAGGACGGCGACGAGATTCTCGTGCCCGATCCCGGCTGGCCCAACTACCGCTCCCAGATCATGCTGGCGCGCGGCGTCGCCGTGCCCTACCCGCTGCGCCCGGAGCGCGGCTATCTGCCCGATCCGGCCGAGCTCGACCGGCTGCTCACCCCGCGCACGAAGGTCGTCATCACCAACAATCCCGGCAACCCGACCGGCGCCGTCTGGTCGGGCGAGGCGGTCGCCGCGCTGATGGCGTGGGCGCGCGCGCGCGATTTGTGGGTGATCGCCGACGAGATCTACGAGGATCTCATCTTCGATGGCGAATTCACCCCGGCCGCCCCCTTCGCCCGCGAGCGCACCATCGCCATCGGCGGCTGCTCCAAGAGCTACGCCATGACCGGCTGGCGGATCGGCTGGGCGGTGGCTCCGCGCGAGCTGGTCGCGCCCGCCGGCAAGATTCAGGAGGCGCTGGTTTCCTGCCCCTCCAATGTCTCCCAGTGCGCCGCCGTCGCCGCGCTGACCGGTTCGCAGGCCTGCGTGGCGGAGATGCGCGCCGCCTATCACCGTCGCCGCGATCTCGTGCGCGATCTGCTGGAGCCGGCTGGGTTGTTGCCCAACGTGCCGCGCGGCGCGTTCTACGCGCTGGTCGATCTGCGCGCGACCGGGATGTCGAGTGTGGATGCGGCGCGGCGACTGATTCAGGAAGAGCGCGTCGCGACCGCGCCCGGCTCCACCTTTGGCGATCTCGCCGAGGGGATGGTCCGCGTGTCGCTGGCCTCCTCCGACGAGGATCTGCAAACCGGCTGCGAGCGATTGCTCCGCTTCGCCGAACGCCATGCCGCGGCGGCGGTGGTCTAACTCAGCGATCGAACGAGACCGGGCGCGGGTCCGGTCGGCATCGACATTGGGGAAAAGGGGATATCGCGCGATGAAGTTGCTGACATTCCGCGAGGGCGACACCGAGCGCCTCGGGGTGAAAACCGACGCCGGGGTGATCGACGTGCACGCCGCGCAGACCGCGCTCGGCGAGGGCGCCAATGGACCGGCTCCGGAGTCGATGGGCGCTCTGCTGGCGACCGGCGAGCCTGGAGCGGCGGCGCTGGCCGATCTGGTCGCGCGGGCGGCAGGGCGGCAGGGCGACTGGCTGCGCGACGAGGCGACCCTGACGCTCGGTCCGGCCGTGCCCAACCCCGGCAAGATTCTCTGCGTCGGGCTCAACTACCGCAAGCACGCCGAGGAGTCGGGCGCGGCGATCCCCACCACCCCGGTGCTGTTCAGCAAGTTCAACAACGCCATCGCCGCCCCGGAAGAGGGCGTCCCTCTCCCCGATGTCGGCACGGAATACGACTACGAGGTGGAATTGGGCGTCGTGGTCGGTCGCACCGCGCACAACGTCGCGCAAGACGACGCGCTCGACTACGTGGCCGGCTACGTCACCGCCAACGATGTCTCGTGCCGCGACTTGCAGATGCGCACCAGCCAGTGGCTGCTGGGCAAAACGATGGACAAGTTCCTGCCCATCGGTCCATATCTGGTCACCGCGGACGAGGCCGGCGATCCGCAGGCGTTCCAGCTCAAGACCTGGCACAACGGCGTGCTGCGCCAGAACTCCAACACCGCCGACATGATCTTCAGCGTGGCCGAGATCATCGCCTACGCGAGTCAGTACTTCACGCTGGAGCCGGGCGATGTGATCGTCACCGGCACGCCGCAAGGAGTGATCATGGGGCTGCCGGAGAAGAACTGGATGAAACCCGGCGACGAGGTGATCGTCGAGGTGGAAGGGCTGGGCAAGCTGCGCAACCCGATGGTCGCCGGCTGAGTCCGCGTCCGGGACCGGCCGCCATGCGTGATGGCGGCCGGCCCACCGCACCGGCGTCGCTTCATCGCTTCCGTCTTCTTCGCCACGCCCGATGCGTTCCGCGCCTGGCTGGACGGGCGCCACGCCAGCCCGCCAGCGGTGGGGGTCGGGTTTCCCAAAACCGGCTCCGGCCGCCCCAGTCTTGCCTGACCCGAATCGGTCGCTCGGGCGCTCTGCCTTGGCTGGATCGACGGCGCGCGCGCAGCGACGACGCCAGCGACACGATCCGCTGCGCGCCGCGGCGGGGCTACTCCGCCGGAGGCGGCGGCACGTCCAGATCGTAGCGCTCCCCGATGGTCAGCAGTCGCCCGATGTCCGGTGGTTCCTGCGCCGGGGCGTCCGGCGCTTCGCCCGCTGCCAGAAAAAACTCCTCGAACCCGGCGGGCGTCACCGTCAGCATCAGCCGCGCCGTCCCTTCACCAACATTGCGGTAGGTATGGAGCAACCCGCGCGGCACGCGCACGACATCGCCGGTTCCAGCGTGAATCGTGGCGTCGCCAGCCATGAACGCCATCTCGCCGTCGACGATGTAAAACGTCTCGTCCGTCTGATGATGACGGTGCGGCGGTGGCCCGCTCGTTCCCGCCGGGATCGTCTGTTCGACGAGGGCGAAAACGCCGCCGGTGTCCGCGCCGCCCAGCTTGACGGTGTACACCTCGCCGAGAAGTCGCGCCGATCGGCCTTCGCCCGGGCGCACCTGCACCGCGCCAGTGTTGCGCACGTTGTCCGTCACCATCCCCTCCCATCACCGCGCTTGGCGGTCAGCCTGAATCCAGCCGGTCGCCGATGCGGCGACGCGCCGCCCGCTCATGGGTCGCCGCCTCCGGACTCTGGCCGGCGGCGGCGACGACCCGAGGGTATCAGAGGTTGGCGTCGGGAACCCGCCCGCGCGGCGATGCAGGGAGCGCCGTTTTAGCGATCCGCCTGGTTCCGGTCGGCCCACGCCCGATCCGTCCGCGCGGCCATCACGAAATCGTTGCGGTCCAACCCGCCCGATTGGTGCGTCCACCAGCGCACGGTCACCCGCCCCCATTCGACGAGCAGCGCCGGATGGTGCCCCGCCGCTTCCGCCAGATCGCCGACGCGCGTGGCGAAGGCGAGCGCGGACCGAAAATCGGGCGTGCGGAAGGTTCGCTCCAGTTGCCGCTCGCCATCGCGTTCGACGATCCGCCAATCGGGGAGCTGCGCCGCCAGCGCGGCGATCTCCGCTTCCGTCAGGGGCGGGGCCGCATCCCGCGCCGCGCGCAGCCGCTCATCCGCGAGTGGTTCCGCCATGGGGAGTCCTCCAAAGTTACGCGTCACGAGGAGAAAGACCGGGTCGGGCATGGTGGAACACGCGCAGAGACCGCGCCACGGCGTTCTCTGGCCCGCGCTCGTGATTCGCGACGCGCTATCGCCGCCGCGTCTTTGGTCCCGCGGCCGGTTTGCGGCGGCGGGACGGGGCGGGGCGCGAGCGCTTGGGTTTGCCCGTGCCTTCGGTCTGGATCAGCGCGAGGGCGACATTGTCCATGCCGTCGATCAGGTGGGCGATGCCGGCGCGCAACGCGGTGGGCGGAGCCGGCGCATCCGGGGGGCGGGCGTAGGCGGCGATCAACAGCCGGCTGGCCGTGGCGACGAGATCCAGCGCGCCGAGCGCCGGCAGCAGACGGCGCTCTTCCGGGTCCAGCGAGCGCACCGCACCGTGCGCGCCGACGAGCAGCTCCACCGCCGGTGTCGACCAGCCGCGCAACCGCACGATCGCCTGCGCCAAATCCAGCAGCGGCGCCCCGATGGCGGCGTGGCTCCAGCCGACCAACCCGGTCAGCCGATCCTCGCCCTCGTAGAGGAACTGCCCCGGCCAGACATTCAGGTGCACGATCGCGCGGGGGGCCAGCGCGCCCTCCGGCGCGGCGGCCAGCACCGCTTCGGCGGCCGGCAGCAACCGCTCGCCGCCCGCGATCCAGCGCTGCACCGGCGGGTTCATCGGCGCGACCGCCCGCAAGCGCGCCCGGCCATCTTGCCACGCGGCGCGCACCGCGTCCGGAAACCCCGTCAGCGGGGCGCGCGGCAGCGGAGCCGCGGCGCCGGTCGGCGGCACGATGACGTGCAATCGCGCCAGCGCCTCGACCGCGGCGACAAACGCCGGATCGGGCAGCGCCCGCGGCAGCTCCAACCAGTGGTCGGGGGTCGGGTAGGCGACCGAGGTGCGCCCCAGCGGTTCGCCGGGCACCCAGCGGCGGGCGGAAAACATCCCGCCCTCGCCGATCGCCAGCGGCGCGCCGCCCGGGAGATTCATCGGCTCCGGAGCCGGCACGGCGCCGCTCTCCTGCAGCCGCG
>JADLCW010000218.1 GCA_020847015.1 Thermomicrobiales bacterium
GGCCGACGCCGCGCCCACGCTGAAGGCCGACGGCGCGGACCAGACCGCCGACGCCAGCGGCAGCGCGCCAATGCCGCCGACGCTCGCCGAAGGGCTCGCGCAAGAGTCCGCCCCGCCCGCTGGAGTGCACGATCCGGAATCGCCCTCACCGCAGCCCTCGCCTGCCGGCTCGAGCGAGCCGGCGAGCATTGCGTCGCCAACTCAGACTCCCGCGAATCCCGACACGGTCGATCCAACTGTGGCTCCCGCCTCGGAAGCCGCGGGAGAGGTCGCCACAGCGGCGGCAATCTTGGCGTCGCCCGCTCCCAGCGTTGTTCCGGCCGCGCCCTCCGATGTTGTCGGCGATGCACCGCCCGCGCTTCCGACCGATCCAGATCGTTTGCTCGACCCTACGGCAACGGCTGCCGTCCCGGCGCCGGCCCCGATCTCGGCTCCGCCTACGCCAACTCCGGCGCCCACGCCCGAGCCAACTCCAGGACCGACCGAAACCCTGCACGGATCCGCCACCGTCGTCGACAACGCTCTCCTGCTCGAATGGCCGGACCCGAGCTCCGGACTCGTCTTCTCCGTGCCGGCCGGCAGCACCATCGAGTTGCTTGGGGAGCAGAACGGCCGTTACGTAAAAGCCACCTACATGTATCTGTATGGCTGGATCGATCTTGGTGCGCTGACCGATGCAGCGACGGTGAGGGACGAGCTCGTGCCGGACGATGCCGAGGAGGTCGATGTGCGGACGCCGCGCCCCGGCTCCGGCGTCGCCTTCACCACCGTCGATTTGAGTCTGCGCGCCGGCCCGAGCGCGACCGAATCGGTTCTGGCTCCGGTTGAAGCCGGCACGCGCGTAGTGCTGACCGGCGTCATGGAAAACGGATTCCAGCGGGTGACGTTTGGCGATCTGGTGGGATGGATCGCCAACGACTATCTGAGTTTGCCAGCCGATCCCACTCCGACCCCGAACCCGAAGCAGGAAGACCGGCCCGCCTACAGCGAGCGGCAAGTCATCAAGATCATCTACGCCGCCGCCGACACCTACGGGCAGGATCGCGCGGACATGCTGCGAGTGGCGCGCTGCGAATCGGGACTCGATCCATACGCGGTGAACCCTTCCGGATCCTACGGGCTATTCCAGTTCATTCGCTCGACCTGGAAATCGACGCCCTATGGTCAGGAAGACATCTTCGATCCGCGCGCCAACGCCAACGCCGCCAGTTGGATGTGGTCGCAGGGGCGCCAGGCCGAATGGATCTGCAAGTGATGTGGCTGCCCGGGGGCAACGTCAAATCCGGCCGGTGCGGATTGCCCACTGTCGGTGGATCATGCAGGCTGCCCACACGACTGACTAGACCGCCGCAGCCTTGAACGCCGATACTCGAGGGCATGGAACTCACCGCGCGCCCGCTGCTCCCGATCCCGTCGCCCGATCCTCGCTGCGCCCTGACCGGGCAGGTGAAGCTGCTTGCCGCCGAATGCGGTCTCTCGGTCGCGCGCGTTACGACGATGGACCCGTTCCCGGCGCTGGAGCCGCTGATGCTGGAACACATCGCCGCCGGTCGCGTGACCGGGATGGATTGGTTCACACCGGAGCGCGCCGTTTTCAGCACCGCCCCGCGCAATCTGCACCCCGCCGCGCGCAGCATCCTCGCCGTGGGCATCGCTTACCGAGGCGCGGATCCGGGGTTGCCCGACGACGGTCAGCCGCGCGGCCGCATCAGTCGCTACGCTTGGGGTGTCGATTACCACAAACTGCTCAAGCAGCGCATGCGCACGCTCCACGAGCGGATCGAGGCGCACCTGGGGCGCCCGGTCGAGGCGCGCTTGTTGACGGACACCGCCCGCATCGTGGATCGTGCCGTATCGGCGCGTGCCGGACTCGGTTGGTACGGCAAGCATTCCTGCCTGATCGTGCCGGGGTTCGGCTCCTGGGTGCTGCTGGGCGAGCTGTTGCTGGATCTCGAACTGGAGCCGGATCAGCCGCTCGATCGCGACTGCGGGAGCTGCACGATCTGTCTCAACCAGTGTCCGACCGGCGCCCTGGTGGCGCCCTACACGGTCGATGCGCCGCGTTGTCTCTCCTTTCAGACCATCGAACAGCGGGGAGCCATCCCCCACGAGATTCGGCCGCGACTCGGCGCCTGGGTGTTCGGCTGCGACGTTTGTCAGGAGGTGTGCCCCTACACCGGCGCGGCGCGCAAGCCGGCCGACCCCGCCTTCACCCCGGCTCGCATCGAGCAGGCGTATCCTCCGCTGCGCTGGCTGCTGACCATGACCGAAGACGAGTTCCGCGAGGTCTACCGAGGCACGCCGGTGCTGCGCGCCAAGCGGCGTGGGCTGGCCCGCAACGCGGCGGTGGCGCTGGGCAACGTAGGCGGCGAAGCGGACATCCCCTGGCTGATCGCCGCGTTGGACGGCCACGACGAGCTGCTGCCGCGCGGCCACGCCGCGTGGGCGTTGGGTCGATTTGGCGGCGCGGCGGCTCGCGCCGCGCTCGATCGCGCGCGCCAGCGCGATCCCGATCCGTGGGTGCGCGAAGAAGCGACGCTGGCGCTGGAGACCTTCTCCTGAGCGACATCTGCTACGGCCGTCAGGTCTGGTCGCCAACTCCCTTCACATCCAACGCGTCACGCAGTCCGTCGCCAAACAGATTCAGACTGAGCACGGTCAGCACGATCGCCAGTCCCGGGAAAACGCTGATCCACCATGCCTGACGCACAAAGTCGCGCCCCTCATTGAGGGCAAGTCCCCACGTCGGTGTCGATGGTTGCACCCCTAGCCCGAGAAATGACAGCGTCGATTCCGAGAGGATGCCAAGCCCGACAGCGAAAGTCAGCTGCACCATCACCGGAGCGATCTGGTTGGGCAGAATATGGCGACCCATGATCCGGACATCCGTGGCCCCGCCCGCTCGCGCGGCGGTCGCGAACTCCTCCTCGCGCAGACTCAGCGTTTCAGCGCGGACGATGCGCGCAAAATCATCCACATAGGCGAGCGCAATAGCGATCACGACATTGCGGAACCCGGCTCCGAAAATAGCGACCATGCCCACCGCCAGCACGATGACCGGGAATGACCAGAGCAGATCGACCATTCGCGAGACGAGCGTATCCACCCAGCCGCCGTAGTAGCCGGCGATGACGCCCATCGACCCGCCTACGATCAGCGCCAGCAGCGCCGCCAGAAATCCGACCGACACCGAGACGCGAGCGCCGATCAGCACCCGGCTCAACAGATCGCGCCCATAGGAGTCGGTGCCCATCGGATGGGCCAGACTGGGCGCGACGAGCGGTCCGAAATCGGAACGATCCTGCGGGTAGGGCGCGATGACCGGACCGATGAGCGCGAGCAGAACGAGCAGGGCGACGATGGCGAGACCGACCATCGCCTTGCGTTCTCGGCGCAACCGGCGCCAAACGCGCCGGCCGGCCCCCGGATCGGCAGCGCGGCTGCCGATGGGCGCATCGGCCGCCTTGGCCAGGGAGGCCGCGTCAACCATAGCGAATCCTGGGGTCGATGACCGTGTAAGCGATATCGACGACGAGGTTGGCCAGCACGAAAATCACCGCGATAACGAGAATGATGCCCTGCACGACCGGGTAGTCGCGGTCGAAGATGGCGCCGATCAAAATCCGCCCGATGCCGCGGATTGCAAACACGGTTTCAACTACGACGGTCCCGCTCAGCAGCAGCGCGAGTTGGATGCCAGCCACGGTCACCACCGGGATCAGCGCATTGCGCAGCGCGTGCGTCATCACCACCCGCCGGTTGCGCAACCCCTTGGCGCGGGCGGTCCGAATGTAATCGCTACCGAGCGCTTCCAATAGTCCGGCGCGCACGAAGCGCATCAGAATCGCCGCGTAGGCGGCTCCGATGGCGAGGCTCGGCAGAATAAGCCGGCGGAACCACTCCACCACACCGTCCTTGCCGATCTCCGCATAGCCGACGGCCGGCAGCCAATGCAGATTCACCGCGAAGATCAGAATCAGGATGATGCCGAACCAGAAACTCGGCATGCTGACTCCCACGAAGGCGACAACGCTGGCGATATAGTCGATCGGGCGGTTGCGATTGAGCGCCGCGATGATGCCGGCAGGAACGGCGATGGCGGTGGCGATGACAAAGGAGACGAACGCCAGTGACAGCGTTTTCGGCAGACCGGTGCGGATCGCGCCGACGACCGTCTCGCCGGAAGCGATCGAACCACCGAGATCGCCGGTCAGCATATTGCCGAACCAGCGCGTGTACTGGACCAGCAGCGGTTCATCGAGTCCGAGCTTGTGGCGCAACGCCTCGGCCGCCGCGGGCGTGTACTCCGGGCCCAGCATCTGGACCACCGGGTCGCCCGGGATCAGCCGGATCATGAAGAACACCAGGGTCGCGCAGCCCCAGATCACGAAGATGGAATGAATCAGGCGACGAATGATGTAGTGGGCCACGGCAACTCCCGGCGGACAGAGCGGGCAGCGGACACGGCTCCGGGCATCTGCCAACGCCGCCGCC
>JADLCW010000219.1 GCA_020847015.1 Thermomicrobiales bacterium
AGGTCTTGCCCAACCAGACGATCGGGGCATGCTATGGCGACGCCTTCCTCGCCGGTTTGGCCAGTGGCGTTCTACCGGGCCGGTCCGCGCTCAGCGAGTGGGTAACAGTCCGCGAGGTGATCGAGCCCCGGGCGGAGCGCGCCGGGCTCTACGGTGAGTTGTACGCGCTCTATCGGGAACTCCAGACACAAACGGAGGGGGTACAGCATTCGCTCTCACGCCTCAGTTGACTTGCGGAGCGCATGGTCAGCGTGATAGGGTGACATCAGGTGGCTGGAGACGGCAGGGGTTGTTGCGCGCATCGGAGCTGATGGCCGTCTCTACGAGGAATGGGAGGCGATGAATGTCGCAGTCAGAACGTGAACTCTATAGCCGGCGGCGTCTCTTGCAGTCGGGTCTGGTCGCAGTGGCCGCAGGTGCGTCACTGATCGCTGGTCGCTCTGTCCTGGCAGAGGGGAGCGGCGGTGGCGACGGCGAAGGCGGAAGTAGTTCCGGCGGCGGCGCTTCGAGCGGCAGTGGCACTGGTGGTGGCGCCAGTGGCGGCGGGGCGACAGGCGGCAACACGAGCGGTGGTGGAAACACCGGCGCAGGTGGTGGTGCTGGCGTTGGCGGCGAGGGTGTCGGCGGCGGCGGTACTGGCGGCAGTGGTGGAACGGCTGCCGGAGGCTCCGCCAGTGGCGGCCCGGGCGGCGCCGGCGGCAATGGTGGCAACGGCGGCAGTGCAGTCAGTGGCGGCGCCACGGGCGGCAATGGCGGAAATTCCTCATCCAGCAGTTCGGGTGGCGGCAGCGCCACCGCGACGGGTGGTTCGGGCGGCGGCGCCAGCCAGGGTGGAGCGAACCCTGGAGGTAGTGGCGGCAGTGGTTCAGGCGGCGGTTCCGGTAGTGGCAACTCCGGCGCGGTGTCGGCGGCTGCGGGTTCGGGTAGCGCCGGGTCTGGATCAGACGGGTCCGCGGCGGCTGGCGAATCGGGAAGCGTGGCCGGTCCGTTGGTCGCTCTGAGCTCGGAAGAGCTCGACGAAATGTGGACGGCTATCACCCCCTGGTAGAACAGCGACAACGAACTCGATCCTCTGCGAGCGGTCCGGATTCGGGCCGCTCGTTTGCGTTGTGGAGGCTCGAATGCGGGTCGCGATTCGCACGGCCTCATCCGCAGGTTGTATCTTCATAGGCATCGACATTATGTGTGCCGATTGGGTTGTTGGGGGAGTGTGATTCATGGCAATGGCGAGTCCCATGCAGGAGTCGTTGACAACGATCGCCAAAGAGGTCCTCGATCTCTGGTGGTTGTGGGTCGTCAAGGGGATTTTGGCGGTCGCGTTTGGCGTGGCGGCCTGGGTTTGGCCGGGGCTGACCATCACGACGCTGATCTGGGTGCTGGGCGCCTACATCGTCGCCGACGGTGTTCTCGATGTGGTGGGGATGTTCGCATTTGGTGATCTGAGCTGGGGGCGGCGGGTTCTGCTCGGGCTTTGGGGTCTCGCGCAGATCGTCGGCGGTATCGTGATCTGGTTCGCTCCGGGTCTTGGCGCCGTTACCTTGATGGTCATCATCGGCGTTTGGGCGCTGTCGGTTGGTATCTTCCTGGTCGTGTCGGCATTCACGTCCGACGGACACCTGATGAAGCCCTGGCTCCAGGCGCTCCTGGGTATTCTGGGGGCGGTATCCGGCATCTATCTGGTGGTGAATCCCGGCGCAGGAATACTTGGCTCGATCTGGATACTGGGTCTACTGGCGATCGTCTGGGGCGTGGGTCAGATCGTCAGCGGCTTCCAGTTGCGGTCGCTGCGTGGAGCGCTGGGATAACCCGGATCGTCCACTTGCTGCATGCTATGTGGGCCCAGGTGATCTACGGCTCCGCGAGATCCGCCCGGCCGTAAACGGGCCGGGCTCACATCGCTAAGGTCCTTCGGACCTAAAGTGCTGCCCCGATAGGGGCATCGCACCGTGAGCGGCGCCGTTCACGGCGCCGCGCTCTGGCGGAGACAGTGTTTCTCACGACCTCGGGCTAGACCAGATTCGAGAAATAGAGATGGTGCTGCCGTTCGACCCCGTGGGTTGTCGACAGCGCGGCGAACGCAGCCGCGGCGGACTGCAAGGCGGCGGCTGGTGAGGCGAATGCTCCCGCCAGGTAACCGGTGATGGCGTTGTCGAGGGCCGTCAGGTAGTCGAACGCGCCTGGAATGCGAAGGTAGGGGAGCTGGACGGGTGCTCCCAGTGTCGCGGCGATGGCATCGCCAAACTGGCTGGCCTGGGTTTCCGTGAATCCCGCTGCGGTGTAGTGATCCAGGGAGATCAGGTCAACGCCGGGGAGTTGTCCGGCGCGGGATGGATCGATACCGTCGTCGACGGTCCAGCCGCGATCTCTCTGGAATACCGGATCGGAGAGCAACGCCAGAAACTGGAAGGTCAATTCCGGATCGGGGGCGTTTGCCTGGATCACGCCGCCCCAGTTCGGACCAAGCACATTGCCGGCGGCAAACGCTCGATCACCGGCGATGGGTGTGCCGGATGGTTGATCGGATGCCGGCAACGGTGCGACGCCAATCCGGTCGCGCCGGGCGTGACCCCAGTCGATCGCAGAGGTCAGCAAATCCGGTCCGGCGATGGTGAAGAGCGCCTCGCCATCGAGAAACGCCAGCCATGCCTCGGGTGTGTGCCAGGACCATTGAGCGGTGTCGCCGGTGCCGGCCAGCGCGGCGAAGTCCTGCAGCGCGGTTTGGTGGGCGCCGGAATCGATGCGTGGCGTGAAATCTTCTCGCGAGAACCAGAAGAGCCCGGGATCGTCAACCGGGGTGGCGTATGGCGCCGCCATCGCCAGGAATGGGAACGCCGCCATGCTCACCGGCGCCAATCCGAGGGCGACGCCGTTCTGGCCGCGCGCTGACCACCATGTGGCCATAGCGATCAGGTCGGTCCAGGTGCCGGGAATCGACCATTCCCGTCCGGTCTCCGACTGAAAAGCAGCGGCGATTTCGTCCGACTCCAGAATGTCGTTCTGGAAGTAGAGGAGCTGGCAGTCGCCATCGATCGGGAGGGCGTATTGACGGTCTTCCAGCGATCGGAGCTGGGAGACGGCGGGGAACTCGGCGTCCGATGAACCCGGCGTCTCTGTCGCCGGGATCAGATCGTCGATGGGCAGAATGATGTTGTCCACGACATATCCGCCGAGATGCCACATCGAGACAATCGCGCCGTGGTAGAGATTGGCGCCGGTGCGAACATCCTCGCGCAACCGAAATTCGATCGTTTCGGGAGGCAAGGTGAGAAACCTGACGGTCGCGCCGGTCATTTCGGTGAATCGGTTTGCCATCTGTTGAGCGGTCGCTCCCAGGAGGGTGTTGGGAACGAGGATGCGGATGTCCGCGGCATCCTGGGCGTGTGTGGGAGACGATCCAGCAAGAAGCCCGGCCCCTGACAGCAGCAGACCGCGACGACTGAGCCGGCCTGCCGTCACCGGGGCAATCCCGATCCATGACGGCGGCGGGAGCGGCGCTCGCCCAGCGCCGCTTTGTCGAAGGAGAGCACCGACGAGGAGACAGACGCCGCCTGGAACCGCTCGACGCGCAACGCCCCGAGTCCGAGAAGGAGCTCGCTGACCCGCTGAGCCTGATGGGGTGCATCGACGATCAGAACAACCGCGCCGATCTGTCCCGACGCTGATTCCTGAAAGAGTGGGGGCAGACCGGTGCGGCGCAGCCGCTCAGTCAGGGCGGTTCCGGTTTCGCGAATCAGGCGGGCGTGGTGCCCATGACCGGAGCGGTGGATCACCGACAGCACCTGGGCGGTCTGGTCCTCCCGGAAAATCGCGGCCACACTGTCACGGGATGTCGGGTGTGATTCCATAAGATCCGCGTACATACACGCCCGAAGCGTGTGTCGAAATGTCACGCAGTGATCTTACAGCGGTTGAGGTGCGCCGGACCAGCCGGTCAGGTGATGTCGAGCATGAACGAGGCGACCGAGAAGTAGATGATCAGCCCGGTGGCATCGACGAGACTGCTGATCAGGGGTGCGGAAACCACGGCCGGATCGATCTTGAGGCGAAACA
>JADLCW010000220.1 GCA_020847015.1 Thermomicrobiales bacterium
GCCCGGCCCATTCGCGCTCGCGCAGCGCGAACTTCTGGACCTTGCCGGTGCTGCTTTTCGGCAATTCGCCGAACGCCACCGCTCTGGGGATCTTGAACCCCGCCAGCTTCCCGCGGCAGTGGGCGATCAGCTCGTCGGCCGTCAGGGCGTGGCCGGGTTTGAGCGCCACGAAGGCCTTGGGCGCCTCTCCCCAAAAGTCATCGGGGATGGCGATCACCGCCGCTTCCAGCACGTCGGGGTGGGCGCAGATGACTTGCTCCACCTCGATGGTGGAGATGTTCTCGCCGCCGGAGATGATGATGTCTTTCTCGCGATCCCGCAGTTCGATATAGCCGTCGGGGTGCATCACCGCGAGATCGCCGGAGTGGAACCAGCCGCCGCGAAACGCCGTCTCCGTCGTCGCCGGATCGTTGTAGTACCCCTTCATGGTGTTGTTGCCGCGCATGATCACTTCGCCCAGCGTCGCGCCGTCGGCGGGGACATCGCGCATCTGCCCGTCCACCACCCGGGCGTCGTCGGCGATCAGATAGCCGACGCCCTGCCGCGCCTTGAGGCGGGCGCGCTCATCCTCCGGCAGCGCGTCCCAGTGCGGCTGCCAGGCGCAGACGGTGTAGGGACCATACACCTCGGTCAGACCGTACACATGAACGATCTCCACTCCCAGCGCCTCCACTTGCCGGATGATCGTCGGCGAGGGGGGCGCGGCGGCGGTGCTGACGATCAGTGGGCGACCCAGCGGTTCGGTCGGGGCTTCCGGGGCGTTCACCAGCGCGATCAGCACCGTCGGGGCGGCGCAGAAATGGGTGACCCCCCGCTCGCGGATCAGCTCCCAGACGCGAGCCGGTTCGAGTTTGCGCAGACAGATGTGGGTGGCCCCGATGGCGGTCACCGCCCACGGGTAGCACCAGCCGTTGCAGTGGAACATTGGCAGCGTCCACAAGTAGACGCTGTCGGCGCTCATGCGTGTTTCCAGCAGTTCGCCGAGACTGTTCAGATAGGCTCCCCGGTGGGTGTACATCACCCCCTTGGGGCGACCGGTGGTGCCGGAGGTGTAGTCGACGGCGATGGTTTCGTCCTCGTCCTCCAGCGGCCAGTCGATCGGGTCGGCGCTGCCGCTGGCCAGAAACGCCTCGTAGTCCGGTCCCGGCAGCCGCAACCCGCCCGGCACGTCCTCCACGCTGACGATCGTTTCCAACGCGGTCAATTGCGACAGCACCGGTTCGACCAGCGGGGCGAGTTCGGTGTCCACCAGCAAGATTTCGGCTCCGCTGTGGTTCAGGATGTAGGCGATTTCGTCCGGAGCGAGCCGGGTGTTGATGGCGACCAGAATACCCCCGGCCAGCGGCACGCCGAAGTGGGCCTCCAGCATCTGGGGGATATTCGGCAGCAGGCAGGCGACCCGGTCGCCGGGCGCGACCCCGGCCGCGCGCAGCGCCGAGGCGAGGCGGTGAACGCGCTCGTTCAATTCCGGATAGGTCATCACCCGGTCGCCGTGAATGACGGCCGGTTTCTCGCGGAACACGGCGGCGCTGCGCTGCAAGAAACGCAGCGGCGTCAGGTGAGAACGGTGAACTTGCGGCGGGTACATGGGCATGCCGGCGCGCCATCCTTCGGGAGACGGGTCGATGATGCCGAATCCAGCACCGGATCGGGAGGTCACTATAGCGCGGACGCGGCTATGATTGGTGCGCGAACCGGCGCGTCGCAGCGCGACGCCGAGACGGGACGAACGCCATGAGCGATCGACGAACGACTCTCCGCGCGGCCATCGCCGCCATCCCGGACGGCGCCACCGTCGCGCTCGGCGGCAACACGCTGCACCGCGTGCCCTGCGCCGCCGTCCATGAGATCGTGCGGCAAGGCAAGCGCGGTTTGCAGCTCGTCAAAACCGCCGGAGCCTACGATGTGGATCTGCTCTGCGCCGCCGGCTGCGCCGAGGCCGTCGCGGCCGGGTTCATCGGCTTCGAGACCCCGTTCGGCATGGCTCCCGCCTACCGGCGGGCCGTCGAATCCGGAGCGGTGGAGGCGCGGGAGCATGTGTGCGCCTCGGTCATCGCCGGATTGCGGGCCGCCATTCAGGGCGTCCCCTTCATGCCGCTGGCCGGCATGACCGGCTCCGATCTGCCGGCGGCCCGCGGATTCCGCTTCGTGGCGGACCCGTACGGCGGCCCGGCCGTCGTCGCTATCCCGGCCATCACGCCGGATGTCGCCATCGTTCACGTGCAGGAGACCGATGCCGCCGGCAACGCCCGCATCGTCGGCTCGCGCTTCGAGGATGTGCTGATGGCGCAGGCGGCCCGGCGCGTCATCGTCACCACCGAGCGGATCGTGCCCCGGATCGACGCCGACCTGGTCGCCATCCCCGGCTTTCTGATTGACGCCGTGGTGGAAGCGCCGGGCGGCGCGGCGCCGTGCAGTTGCGCGGGCGAGTACGACTACGACGCCGACGCGCTCGGCGACTGGATCGCGGCGGCGAAAACGGCGGACGGCGCCCGGCAGTGGATCGACGCGCGATTGCTCGCGCCGGCGGCGACGCGATGAGCGCGGCGGAGAGGGGCGCTCCGGAGCAGATGGCGGTGGCGATCGCCCGGGCGCTGCGCGACGGCGAAACGGTATTTCATGGCGTCGCGTCCCCGCTGCCGATGGTGGCGACCTTGCTGGCCAAACGCGCCCACGCGCCCAATCTCGTCTATCTGAGCATCGCCGGCGGCGTCGATGCCGAACCGGAGCGGTTGCCGCGCTCCACGGTCGATCCGGCGCTGCTGCACGGCGCGCGCGCGATGGTCACGCTGGCCGATCTGTTCGATCTGTCGGCGCGCGGGCGGTTGGATGTCGCCTTTCTGAGCGGGGTGCAGATCGACGGGACCGGGCGAATCAACATGAGCGCCATCGGACCGTTCGCCCGACCGAAGGTGCGCTTGCCGGGCGGGGCCGGCAGCGCTCTGCTGATGCCGACCGCGCGACGCACGATGCTGTGGCGGACGCGCCACGACCGCCGCGTGTTCGTCGAGACACTCGATTTCGTGACGGCCGCCGGCAATGTCGACCGGGTGGTGACGCCGCTGTGCGTGTTTCGGCGCGAAGCTGGGCGGCTGGCGGTGGATAGCATCCACCCGGGTGTAACCCCGGAGCAGATCGTGGCGGCGACCGGTTTCCCGGTGGAGGTCGGACCGGAAACCCCGCTGACCGAGCCGCCGACGGCGGACGAATTGGCGCTGCTGCGGGCGATCGACCCGGAGCGGGTGGTGGCGAGCGAATTCGCCGGGGGATGACGAGACCGGGCGGCGAACCGGGGCGGGGTTGGTCACCCGCCGGAGGGAGCGACTCGTGTCATCCTGTAGGCGGAATGGGTCGCGGCAACCATGCGCTCGCCGCCGTTCGGTCTCCCGCGCCCTGACGCGGGGATAGTGCCGGGTCGCTCGGTCGTCGCCGCGACCGTGCCGCTTTGCGCGCTTCGCCACAAGTCGTCGCGCCATCGTCACCGGGGCATCCCGGGCGAAGGCGAAGGATCCCGCGTCGGCGGCGCGACCGTGTTGGGTGGTTGCGGGTTCGGTCGCTGGCGACAAGGCGCGCCGGGGTCCGAGCTGCTTCGCTCCGCGCGGGATGACCCGAGGTCGGAATCCGGGAACCGTGGCGCCAGCGCATCCGAAGCGAGCGCGCCGCGAGCAGAATGACGAAGCGCCGCGGGGCGCGATCGTGCGAGAGGAGTTGCTCGTGCTGCTGGAAGGATTGCGACGACAGGTCGTCGAGGTCGGGCTGGACGCGCTGGAGCGCGGCGTGGTGCATGGCACCGCCGGCAACATGTCGATCCGGGACGAGGAGAGCGGATTGATCGCCATCTCCCCCAGCGGCATGCCCTACGCCATCGTCGCGCCGGCCGATGTGGTGATCGTCAACGATCGTGGCGAAATCATCGACGGCAAGCGCAAACCGAGCAGCGAAACACCGCTGCATACGATGGTGATGCGCGCCCGCCCCGATATCCGCGCCATCGTTCACACCCATTCTCACTACTCGACGGTGGTGAGCTGCATTCGACCGGCGTTGCCGCCGCTCCTCACCGAGACCTGCCTCGTGGCCGGGGATGCGATCCCGGTGACACGCTACGGGTTGACCGGCACCGACGACTTCGGCCAGAGCGTCATCGAGGTGCTGAACGCGGACACGCGGGCGGTGATTCTCAAAAATCACGGGTTGATCTGCTTTGGCCGCAGCTTTGCCGACGCGCTCGGGGTGGCGGAAGTGGTCGAGGAGGAAGCCAAGGTCTACGTCCACGCGCTGGCGGCCAACGGCGGACGGGAGCCGGATCTGGTGCCGGCGGCGTTGATTCCGGAGATGCGCGAGCGCTTCCTCGCCAACTACGGTCAGTCGCCCGCCAAGACGTGAGCGCCGGCGCGGCCGCTACGGTTCGCTCATCATGATTTCTTCGTCGCTGCCGTTCAGCACCGCCTGCAACGAAGCGATCAGTCGCGTTGCTTCGGGAACCGACAGCCGCACCCGCAGCAGCGGCGGGCGATCGGCGGGGCCGACCTCGACGGTGACGCCGCCGCCAGGATTGGCGCGGGCGACGATCGCCCCGAGCTCGCGGCCGCCTTCGCCATCGGCAGCGGTGAGAGGAGTCAGCACGTCCATGCGCATGGCGTTCTCCGTGGGCGCCAAACTGCCGGGTCCACGCCCGGGGCGGCCAATGCGGCGCCGCGACGAGGATACCAGTCTGGCGCGCCGGATCGCCGTTGACGATGGCCGCGCGAGATCGGGCATAGTTGCGGAATCGCATCCGGGATGGGACGGATGGCTTCGTATGCTGCCCCGGAGCCGCTTGCGCCCTGCCGATGTCGGAGATAGACTCGGCCAGCATTGCTTGGGGGTGAACAACCGGAGGCGGCTTCCGCATGAACGAGGCGAAGCTCGTGTCCGGACAGGCGACGAATCGTAAAGTAGGAAGGGGAGGGGCGATGAATCAGGTCGATGCCCTGGACGAGCAAATCCTTGCCGCGCTCCAGGCGCAAGGCCGCTTGACCATGAAGGCGCTGGCCGAACAGGTGGGGCTTTCCAGTCCAGCCATGATCGAGCGCGTGCGCCGGCTGGAGGAGCGCGGGGTCATTGCCGGCTACCGCGCGGTGATCAAACCGGAAGCGCTGGGTCGGCCGATCACCGCCGTCATCACCGCCACCGTCGAGCGCGGTCGCTACGATTCGTTTCTGGCTCGGGTGCAGGAAGAGTCGGCTATCGCCGAGTGCCACCGCATCACGGGTGACGCCACCTATCTGCTGAAAGCGCACCTGCCGACCATGGCCGCGCTGGAATCGCTGGTCGACGAGTTGACCATCGCCGGCTCCCACTGCAACACCGACATCGTGCTCTCCTCGCCGGTCGCCTATCGGCCGATCACCCCGCCGGAAGGGACGACCATGCCGCGCACCCGCCTCACGCGCCGCCGTCGCCGAGCCGTCGCGGCCACCGAAGGAGGAGCCGCCGCGGCGCCAGCCGAAACCAGCGAAGCGCGGCGGCCGGGCCGGCCCCGCGGTCGTCGCCGCGACGAAGAAACCGACGGCGAGTAATTGCCTGCCGATCCAGCCGGGAATCACGCGGGCGGGCGGCAGCGGGCCGCCCGCGGCGCGGTCGTTCGGTCGCGGCGCAGCCGCTCCGGCTACGGGCGGCGACCGCCGAACACCGCGAATTCGAAGAATTTGAAAAAGCCATCGACATCGACATACCCGATGTCGCGGAGCCACCCCAGTTGATCCGCCAGCAGCGCCAGATGGGTGACCGCCTTGTTGGACCGGTTCACGAACTCGTGGGCCGCCCGTTCGCTGCCGCCCAACCGGCGTTGGTGGGCGGCGAAGGAATCGACCAGCGCGGCGCCGGAAACGGCCGACAACCACGGCGTCGGCGAGGCGACGTGATCGAGGTTGACGAATAGCCCGCCGGGGGTCAGCAGCTCGAAGATCTCGCGATAGACGCGCTGCTTGGCGGCGTCTTCCAGATGCTGAATGGCGAACCCGGAGACGATCGCATCGTATGGCGCGTCGTCGGCGACCGTCGCAACCCATGCCGCATCGCCAAAATCGGCCCGGATGAATCGCAGCGCTTCGGCGTGGTTCGCAAACCGCGCCTGCGCCGCATCCAGCATCGGCGCGGAGAAATCCACGAGGGTGGCGGTCGCGTCCGGGTAGCGCTCCAGAATGGCGGCGGCGAGGATGCCGTCGCCGCTGCCGAGATCGATGAAGCGACGCACCGGTTCCGCGCGCCCCGCCAGCAGCCGCAGCATGACCTCGATCTGCTCGACCGCCAGCGGCAACCCGCCGCGCATGCCGCCGAGGAAGGTTTGCACGAGCGCGCTGCTTTGCCAGGCGGCTCCGTCCGATTGCTGCATCGGTCCCCTCCGGTCGATCGGGCGCTGCCCGCGCGGCGCGATGCGCTGCGGCGACGCGCGCTACTTCCCGTCCAGTTGCGGCGGGTCCGGTTGCGGGAAGACCGGCTGCGAACCATCGGCGAAGCGAACGGCGCGCGCGTAGCGGTAGATGCTGTCGGCCGCGCCGGCCACGAAGTTGCCGCCGCGGGCGCGCATCACCTTCAGCGTTTCGGCGAGATCGGCTTCCTGCCATGGCGAGAGCTGGTCGCAGCGGTTGGCCGGCGAGCCGCCGGCAACCAGCAATTCCCGGTGGTTGCCATTCCACTCGTCGATCGGAGCGCCGCCGGTGACGTCGCACACCACGCCGTCGATGATACCGGCCGGGCGCGGGAAGTCGCCGGGGATGGGTTGATTGGTGGCCGGATCGGTGATGAGCGCGGCGAAGGCCGGGTTGGTGTGCATCTCCTCGATCATCCGTTGCCAGATCGGACCGGCCCCCTGAATGCCGTCGATCTCGGCCAGTGGGTCGTTGCGGGTGTTGCCGACCCACACCCCGACGGCCACATCGCTGGTGTAGCCCATCGTCCAGATGTCGCGAAAGTCGTTGGTCGTGCCCGATTTGGCGGCGGTCGGCCGCCCGAGATCCTGCTGGGTTTGGCCAAACAGGTTGTTGCGGCCGAATATCGCCGAGCGAGCCTCGTTGTCGGTCAGAATCGAGGTGATCTGGTAGGCGATCTCCGGTCGGATCACCTGCCGCGCCTTGGCGAGGGTTCCCGCCCGGTCGAGCGCGTAGAGGATGCGGCCTTCACTATCGGTGATCTTCAGAATCGGCGTCACCGGCACGTATTTGCCCATGTTGGAGAAGGTGGCGTAGGCGTTGGTCAACTCCAGCGGCCACACGTCGCCGGAACCGAGCGCGATGGACAGTCCGTAATCTTCCGGCGGCTGGTCGAGCGCGTGCTTGATGCCCATCCGGCGGGCGATGTCGATGACCGCCACCGGACCGCCGACGAACCCGGCCGCCTTCACCGCCGGGATGTTCAGCGAGTTGGAGAGCGCCTTGCGCACCGTCACCGCGCCGTTGAAGTTGCGCATGTAGTTCTGCGGTTCGTAGTAGGGCGACGGCTCCCCGGTCAGCACGTCGATGGCTCCGGGGGTTTCCATCCGAATCGGAGCGTCGAGCACCACGGTGCCCGGGTTCCAGCCTTGCTCGAAGGCGGCGGCGTAGACGAGCGGTTTCATCGCCGAACCGGGTTGCTGGGGCGAGGTGGTGATGTTGACCATCCCCTCGATGGCGGCGTTGTTGAAATCGGCCGAACCGACCATCGCCAGAATCTCGCCGGTCGGCGGGAACACGACGGTCATCGCCGCGTTGCGGGCGTTGTAGTAACCGAGATTGGTCATGTTCTCGGCCACGATTTGTTCGGCGCGATCCTGCACCGCGGTGTCGATGGTGGTGTAGATGTTCAGCCCGCCCTTGGTGAAGTCGCGATCCGGGTACATCTCCTGCAGATATTCGTGGACGTACTGAACGAAGTGGGGGTGGTCCAGCACGGCGCCGCCGCCCTCGCGATCCGGGTAGATGTGGGGGAACTCCTTGTAGGCCGCATCGGCTTCGGCGCGGGTGATGTAGCCGAGCTTGACCATCTGGTCGAGCACGTAGTCTTGCCGCTGCTTGGCTTCGTCGGGGTAGAGCGAGGGGTTGAAGTTGGTGGGCTGCTGGGGAATGCCGGCCAGCAGACTCGCCTCGGCGAGGGTCAGATCGGCGGCATGCTTGTGGAAGTAGGTTTGCGCCGCCGCTTCCACACCGTAGGAGCGGTTGCCGTAAAAAATCTGATTGACATACATCGTGATGATGTCGTGCTTGGAATACTGCTTCTCCAGCGCCACCGCCGCCAGCGCCTCTCGCCACTTGCGGGTGATGGAGATGTCTCGGGCCGAGATCGTTTCCGGGTGCAGCGCGCGCACCAGTTGCTGGGTGATGGTCGAACCGCCGGAGGACCCGGACCCGCCCAGATTGATGGTGATGATGCGGCCGAAGGCCATCGGCTCGATGCCGGGATGGTTCCAGAAGGTGGCGTCTTCCGCCGCCACGGTGGCGTCGATCAGGTAGGGCGAGATGCGATCGTAGTCGACGAAGGTGCGCCAGCCGAAATCCTGATCGGCGATCTCCTGCAGCACATTGCCGTTGCGATCGAGAATGCGCGTGGTCTGAAAGGTGTCGGCGGCGATCCTGGCCGCGTTGGGCAGACTGGCGTTGACTTCCCGGTAGGAAACCATCGTCGCCGAGACGGCGGCCGCGGTGGAGATGGCTCCCAGCACCAGCGTGCCGACCCCGAACACGACCAGCAGCGCCGCCAGCGCCACCGCGAGCTTCAGCGCGACCGAGGCGCCGCGCTGGCCGCGCCGGGCGCGCGGGAGCAGATGCGGCGGCAGGGGCGCGCCGGAGCGCCGGGCGCGCAAGGCGCGGCGGCGAGCGGCGTCGCGTGGGGTGTCGGGGTGGGATCCGTTGGCGTGACTCATGGCGCTCGTGCTGCGACCCGGGTCCGGCCGCGTGGGACGAATCGAAAACCGCGCGATCCCTCACCGTGCGGCAGTTGCGCCGATACTACCATGCGACCCGGGACCGACCCGGTCGACGGCGGGCAAGCGAGAGGGCAAACGGGTGAATGCGGCGCGCGGATGGGCGCGGGCAGCGGCGATCGCAGCGGCGGCGAGACCGGAGCGGCGAATCACGCTCTCCGCCGAGCGACTCGCCGACGGACGGCGTTGGGAGCTGGATGCGGCGCGACGCACGCCAGCCGCCAGCACCATCAAGCTGGCGATTCTGGTGGCGCTGCTGCGCGAGGTCGATGCCGGGCGCCGGTCGCTGGCGGAAATCGCGGCGATCGCCCCGGAGCAGCGCGTGGGCGGCAGCGGGGTGCTTTGTTGGCTGACTCCCGACCTGCGACTCTCGCTGGCCGACCTCGCCTATCTGACGATCGCCGTCTCCGACAACACCGCTTCCAACACGCTGGTCGATCTCCTCGGCGAGGAGCGCCTGCGGGAGACGATCGCGGCGCTCGCGCCCGGCGGCATGGAACTGAATCGCCGCTTCCTCGGTCGGCTGCCGCATCCGGACGAAGGCGAGAACTTCGTCAGCGCGGCCGGATTGCGGGCCATACTGACCGCCATCGCCCGCGACGAAGCGGCCTCGCCGACCGCCTGCGCCTGGATGCGGCAGACGCTGGAGCGGCAACAGCAGCGCGATCTGCTGGCGCGGCGGCTGGACGAGCCGCTGACGTTTGGCGGCAAATCCGGCTGGCTGCCGGGCCTGGTGCACGATGCCGGTTTGATTGGCGGACCGGGCGGCGTGCTGGCCGTCGCCGTCCTGACCGAAGGATTCACGGACCCCCACGAAGCACGGGAGACGATCGGGCAGATCGCGCTGGCGCTGGTGGAAGAAGCGGGCATCGGAGCGGCGAGCGAGACTGGCTAGGCGCAGAGATGGCGCTCCAGCGGCTGCAAAATTGCGCGCCGCCGCTGGTCGAGCGCCGCTCCGGCGACCAGCCCGCCATCGCGCAGCACGAGCAGCCCGCGCAGCCGGGTCGCCGCCTCGCTCAGCGCCAGCAATCGTGCCCGCCGGCGAGCGATCTCGTCGGCGGGCATCCCCCCGGTCGCCGCCCCATCCAGTTCGGCCAATGCCGCGCCCAGCGGCGGCGCGTCGTCGCGCCCCACAGCGACGCCGACCGGAGCCGCGAGCGCGGCCGACACCCGCGCCAACTCGCCGAGCAACGCCGCTTCGCAATCGCGGCTGTGCATGAGCGTCGTTCGTGCCTCGGCGGCCGGGACGTGCGGAGCCGACGGGAGCGCTCGCCATGACCCGGCGCGCGGCTCCGTGGCAACATCAGCCACCCCGTCGCCGTGCGGTTCATCGCCGGACGGCGCGGGTTCCCATGGTCGGCTCGGCGGGAGCGGCGCGCCGAGCGAGACCCCGCGCGAGCGCAACCCGACCAGCAACGCGCCGCGCTCGCGCTGGTTGCGGTCCGGCGAAGCATGGCGGTCGAAGCAGAGGATCAGATCGTGGCGCGAACCGCCGGGGTCGCGGTACCCGACGACGAGTAGCGGCGCGCGGTCGTTCGCGGTCGCCGGCGCACCATCCAGCAGCGCCGCCAGCGGCAGGCGGCACAGGCCGGCTCCGTCGCGCGGGGACCAGAAGAGGGACCGGGTGGAGAGCCACGCCTGACAGGCGCGCGGTTCGCCCCACGGGTGCGCCGGAGCCGAGACGTCGCCGTTCCACAAGATGTTTTCCGACCCGGCGGCGCGGGCATCGCCCCACGAGCGGGTGAGGTCGATGGGCGCCGGGGTCGGCGCGGCCGCCCAACCGGTCGCCGCCAGCGCCGCGAGCAGCCCGCCCATCGC
>JADLCW010000221.1 GCA_020847015.1 Thermomicrobiales bacterium
AGATTCCGACCCTGCCGATGCCGACCAATCGGCGGTTCGACGGGCAGGAAGTCATCGTCTTTTCGCTGTCGCCGCCGCCCATCAGCAGCCCGATCCAGGCGTTCGGACCCCAGTGGGAAGCGGCGACCGGCGCCAAGATCAATCTCGTCACCTATCCCTTCGGGGAAGTGTTCGAGAAGCTGCGCGCCGGGTTGGTGACGGGCGGCCACACCTTTGACCTCGTCAACTATCAGGCGGTTTGGGCGGCGGATATTGCCGGCGGCGGATTCCTGGAGGAGACGCCGGACGAGGTGCAGCAAGCGGTCCAGGTCGACGACTATTTCAAACCCTATCAGGATGCCGCTGTCTGGGGCGGCAAGCGGTACGGTCTGATGTACGACGGCGACGCCCAGAACCTGTACTATCGCCGCGACCTCTTCGAAAACCCCGAATACGCTCTGCAATTCGAGGAACAGTACGGCTATCCGCTGCAACTGCCGGCGACGTGGGAGCAGTACCAGCAGATTGGCGAGTTTTTCAGCAGCTTCGACTGGTCCGGCGCCGGTCAGAGCTACGGCGCCGTCGAGTCGATGGGTCGCGGCGTCACCGGCATCTACTACCTCGTCGGCCGCTGCGTCTCGTACGCCAAGACGGAGGGCGACCCCTACGTCTTCTTCGATCCGGAGGGGATGAAACCACGCATCAATGAGCCGGGCTGGGTGCAGGGTCTGACCGACTGGGTGAAGGCGGCCGAATCCGGCATCGGTCTGCCCGGCGCCGCGCGGTTGGGGTTCGCCGAGGTGCGCCCCGCCTTCATCGGCGGGCAAGCGGCCATGTGCCTGGAATGGGGCGACATCGCCACGCTTTCGTACGACCCGGAGCAGTCGAAAATCGAGGGCAAGCTGGGCACGGCGCTGGCTCCGGGCGCCAGCCGGGTGTTCGACCGCGCCACGCAGCAGTGGATCGAGACGCCGGCGGGCAACCGCGCTCCGTATCTGGCCGCCATCGGCTGGTTGTTCGGGGTGCCCACCACGGCCGCGAACAAGGACGCGGCGTGGGATCTTGCCGCCTTCATGTGCAGCCCGGTGAACAACGCGGTGGCCACCGTTCTCCCCGGTTCCGGCATCCAGCCTTCGCGCGTCAGCACCGTCGAGCGACCGGAGTTCATGATCCAGGCCGGCATGGCGCCCCTCGACGCCGACAGCTACATGACGGCGCTGGGCGAGACGCTCGCCCATCCGAATGTGGTGCTGGATCTGCGCATCCCCGGCTCCGCCGATTACTTCGACCGCCTCGATGTCGAGGCGTCGCGGGCGATGGCCGGCGAAATCAGCCCGCAGCAGGCGATGGACAATGCCGCCGCCCAGTGGGAGGAAATCACCGAGCGGCTCGGACGCGACCGGCAGCAGGACGCGTACGTCGCCTCGTTCGAGGTCTAAATCAGCCAGTAGGCGAGTCCGCGCGGCACGGCGCGGACTCGGCCCGGCTCGCCAGGTGGAGGTCCGCAGGCGGTGCTGAACGCCGGTGAAATCGGAACCCCCGCCGCGGCGCGCGCCATCCGGCCGGGGTGGTTCGTTCGCCACGAGCGATGGGTGTTTCTGGCGCCGCCGATCGCGGTCGTTCTGCTGCTGTCGATCTTTCCGCTGATCGCCTCGCTCGCGCTCTCGTTCACCTTTTGGGATCTCGGCGTTTCGGCCGGCGGCATCCGGTTCGCCGGTCTCTACCACTGGGCGCGCCTGCTCCATGACGAGCGGTTTCTCACCGCGCTGCGCACGACCCTGCTGTACGCGCTGATCGGCGTGCCGCTCCAATATGCGATCGGGTTGACGCTCGCCGTCGTGCTGAACATGGATCTCCGGGGGCGGCGCTTTTTTCGCGTGTTCTTTCTGCTGCCAATGCTCTTGAGTCCGGTTTCGGTCGCCTTCATCGCCGGCCGCATGATGTTCCACGAAACCCAGGGGCCGCTCAATCACGCGCTGAGCGCGCTCGGCCTTCCAATCGTCTCCTGGCTCTCGAATGCGAAGATCGCCTTCCTGGCCATCGTGCTGGTCGATTCCTGGCAGTGGATCCCGTTCATGACGCTCGTCCTGCTGGCCGGTCTGCAAGGCATCCCGACCGAGGTGCTGGAAGCGGCCGAACTCGACGGCTCGCCGCGGCAGACCTTCTGGCGGATCACCTTCCCCCTGCTGCTGCCGTGGACGCTGACGGTCGTGCTTTTGCGCTCGCTGGAGATGCTCAAGATCATGGATGTCATCGTGGTGATGACGGGCGGCGGACCGGGCATCGCCACCGAATCGCTGACGTTCTACGCGTACCAAACCGGGATGCGCAACTTCAACCTCGGGTCCGCCTCGGCCATCGGATTCTCGCTTCTGCTCCTGGCGATCGCGCTCTCCGCCGTTTTTCTGCTGATCGTGCGAGGCTGGGTGATCCGGGTCTCGGCGGACGGCAACGCGCCATGAGGCCGCGGGCGCGAAGCGGGCGGATTCTCGCGTATCTCGTGCTTGCGGTCTGGAGCGCGGTCGTTTTCTTCCCGCTCTACTGGATGATGAGCACCGCCTTCAAGCAACCGATGGATCTGTTCCCGACGCCGACCTATCTGCCATGGCTTCAGTTCCAGCCGTCGCTGGCGGCGTTCCACGCGCTCCTCACCGACCACCGCAACGAGGTTTTCGGCGCGTTCCGCAACAGCCTCGTCGCGGCGGGCGGCAGCGCGCTGATCGCCTCGTTTCTCGGGGCGCTGGGCGGCTATGGTCTGGTTCGGTTTCGCTACCGGGTGGGTCGCGTCACCAACGATGACGTGGCGTTCTGGTTCGCCTCGCAGCGCATGCTGCCGCCGGTGGTGCTCGTGTTTCCGTTCCTCGTGATGTACCGCCGGCTGAACCTCATCGACACCGCCGCCGGGCTGGTCATCGCCTACACGGTTTTCAATCTGCCGTTGGCGCTCTGGATCATGCGCGACACGTTCCGCAATGTGCCGCAGGAGATCGAAGAGAGCGCGCTGGTCGATGGCGCCACACGATTTGGGGCGTTCCTGCGGGTGTCGCTGCCGCTGGCGGCGCCCGGTCTGATGGCGAGTCTGCTGATCTGCTTCGTGTTCGCCTGGAACGAGTTCCTGTTCGGTCTGATGCTCACCTTCCAAAAGGCGCAGACCGTGCCGGTGCTGATTGCCGGTCAGGTGACGCAGCAAGCCATCGAATGGTCGAGCATGTCGGCGCTGTCCATTCTCGCCGTCCTGCCGGTCATCCTCATTGGGCTGCTCCTGCAACCGCTGCTCGCGCATGGTCTGGCGTCCGGCGGTCTGAAATAACCGCCGCGCGAACCGGGGCGCGCAAAATCACCGTCGTTGGAGGTCATCATCGTGAACGCGGCTCCACACGTTCGTCTCGCTGCCCGCTCGCGGATCGTCGTCGTCGCCGACCCCGACCGCCACGTCCACGCGCTGCGCCAGCTCCGCCGGGCGCTGGGAAATCGGCAGATCGACGTGGTCGATGTCGCTTCCGCCGCCGAGACCGCGGGCGATCTGCACGTCGTGCTCGCCGATCCGACGTCGCCGGAGATGGCGGGGTTGGCGAACCCCACCGAGATCGCCGCGCTGCCGGACGATGGTTTCCTGCTGCGGAGCGGCTCCCGGGACGGACGCCCGACGCTCCTCGCGGCCGGAGGCGGCCGCCCGGGTGTGATCCATGCGGTCAACGAACTCGCCGCCCGCCATCTGACACCGGTCGGCGACGCCCTGCAGGTTGCGGCCGTGGACGTGCGCCATGTCCCGGCGCTGGCCTACCGTTCGTTTTGGACGTGGGATCACAGCACCAATTGGCAGGTGGAGCAGATCGGGTTGCAAGACATCGGCGTGCTCAACTATTACGCCAAACCGCCCGAAGGGTTCCTCGCGGATTACAAGCGGCTGGTGGACTTCATGAGTCTGCACCGCATCGGCGGCGTGACGATCTACGGTTTCCTGCGCGACAGCCACGGCGGCATCGCCGCGGCTCAGGAGTTGTGCCGCTACGCCAACGAGCGCGGGGTGCGCATCCTGCCGGGAATTGGCGTCAACTCCTATGGCGGAATCTACTGGGAAGGCGCCCACCCCTACAACCTCTCGACCTGGCTGCGCGCGCATCCGGAATTGCGGATGAAACTCGACGCGCCGCCGCAGTTCGACATCGCGGGGTTCCCTCAGCTCGTCTACCCGGAGACCCCCTACGCCGATGCCGCCTGCCCCTCGAAACCGGAGAGCGCCCGGTTCCACGAGGACGCGATCCGCTGGCTGGTGGAGACGTTCGAGGTGGGCGGGGTCAATTTCGAGCTGGGCGACTACGGATCCTGCCAGTGCGCCGACTGCGCGGCCCGCCGCGCCGACGACCCCAACTGGGCCATGCGCAGCATGCAAACCCTGTTGCCGCCGCTCTTCGCGGCGGCGCGCGCCGGCCGCGACGACCTCTGGCTGGTGAATGAGACCTACAACGACGGCATCCTGGATCTGGAGCGGCTGGAACCGCTGCGCGCGCTGCCGGACGATGTCATCCAGCAGTTCACCATCACCCGCTCGTACTGGCCGCGCGTGCAGCGCGAGCTGACGCGCGAGCACGTCGCGCGGCTGCCGCGTTCGACAAACGTGCTCAACACGCTCATGGGCAGCCAGTGGCAGGGCGAGCGCTACGCGCTCGTCGCCCGGCGCTGGGCCGAGATGACGCAGTTGGTTGCCGGGGCCGGCATGCGCGGAGCGACGATCTGGGGCGAAGTGGGAGATTTCAGCACGGTCAATGAGATCAACTACCTGGCCTTCGCCCGCTTCGGGTACGAGGCGGGTTTGACCTGGGAGCGTTTCGTCAACGACGACCTGGCGCCGCTGCTCGGCGGCTCCGAGGCCGCGGCGCGGTATCTCGCGCTGCTGGAGACGCCCGAGACTGCCGCGCCGCTGGCGCGGGCGGCCGGCGAAGCGCGCGAGATCGCCGCCGCGCAGTCCGGGGACGCCTATCGGCGCTGGGTGTGGCTGCAAAACCGACTGCACCGCAAACGAGCGATGCTGCCGGCGTGATCGGCGACGGCGATCGCGGCGCGAGCGCCGTCGCTTCAGATCAGGCGGCGAATCCAGTCGGCTTCGGCTCCGATCGTCGTCGGCACGCCGTGACCGGGGTAGACGATCGTGTCGGCCGGCAACCCCAACAGCCGGCGCAGCGAGCGGTTCATCACCGCCTGATCGGCTCCCGGCAGATCCGTCCGCCCGTGACCGTTGGGGAACAGCACGTCGCCGCCGAGCAGCATCTTGTCCGCCTCGCTCCACAGCACGATATGGGTCGGCTCGTGACCGGGCAACTGCAACACCCGGAATACATGGCCGCCCACCGTCACCTTGTCGTCCTCTTCCAGCAGCCGGTCCGGCGACACCGGACGGATTTCGACCGGCAACGAGCCGGCCAGCGCCGCTGGTCGCTCCAGCGCGTCGGTCGCGCCAACACCGGCCAGCAGCGGCACGCCGCAGGTTTCCTTGATCGCGGCGGCGTCGGCGACGTGGTCCCAATGCGTGTGGGTAATGACGATCTGGCCGATCCGCCAGCCGCGCGCGGCGGCCGCCGCGACGATCGCCGCCGTCGCGCCCAGCGGCGCGTCGACGGCCAGCGCCACGCCGATGTCGTCATCGGCGACGAGATAGGCGTTGGTGTCGACGGGACCGCCCACGATGGTTTCGATGCGCAGCGCCATGCTCCCTCCATTCCCGAGGCCGGCGGCGCCGGCCGTCAACTCGCGCGCGTTTCGGTTTGCGGGGTTGTGGCGGCGCCCGGCGGCGGCTCGCCATTCGGTTCCGGCGGCCCACCCTGCGCCGCCCGCTCCCCCGATGCGGTCTCCGGGGAGGCTGGTTCGGTTTCCGGCGGCTCCGGTTTCGGCAGCACCGCGAATGCGTCCATCCCCGGCGCCCACACCAACTCCCCGTCCGGTTGCGGTTCCACCCCGATGCCGAAGCGAGCCAGCAGATCGCGACTCCAGGCGGCTCGCCAGGGGCGGGGATCGACCGGCTGTTTCGGCGCATGGGAATCGGACCCGGAGGAAATGAGCAGACCACGCTCCTCCGCCAGCCGGCGATAGAGCGCGGTCTGCTCGTCGGTATAGGAGCGGTAGTGCGCTTCCAACCCATCCAGCGGGATGGTTTGCAGCATCAGGTCGAGATCGGTCTCGGTCATGATGCCGACGTTGTCGGCGCGGCCGGGGTGGGCCATCACGCAGAGACCGCCCGCCTGATGCGCCGCCTCGACCACGCGCTCCAGCGGTTCGTCGGCGGAGAATCCGCCGCCCAGTTCGACGACCAGTTCGGCGGCCGTTTTGAGATTCTGGGCGTGTCCCTCCCGGATCGTGGAGCGGAGCACGTGGTAGGGCCACAGCGGGCGACCGCCGGCCCACTCCTCCAGACTGGGCAGCGGGCGGCCGGATGCTTCGATGCGGCGCCGCGCGTCTTCGGCCAGCTCCATCAGGCGAGCGTCGAGATCGGCCAGCACCGACCGGAACGCGCCTCCCGCCGACCGCGCGTCGGACGGAGAAATCCCGTAGACCAGCAGGTGCCACTGGCGACCGTTCCAGCGGGTGGTGACCTCGACGCCGGGGATGACGGTGATGCCGCGCCGCGCCGCGCGGCGCGTGACCTCGGCCACCGAGCGCTGGGTATCGTGATCGCAGACGGCGACGACGCGAAACTCCTCGGCGGCCAGATGATCGACGAGCGCGGCCGGAGTCCAGGCGCCGTCGCTGGCGAGGGTGTGCAGATGCAGATCGATGCGGTCGGCGGATCGCAGAGTCGGCGGAGCGGGGTTCACGAGGAGCCTCCGGACGAGTCAGACGTCGGAAATCACGAGTCGCGCGTCAGGGGATCGCGTCTCGCTGATGCGAGTATGGGGCGCGGCAAACAGAGACGTCGAGAAACCGCCGGTCGCATAGGGCGCCGCTCCTGGCGCGCAGCGCCTCGACTCCCCGGCTCCCGTCCTACGTGTCCGCGTACTTCTCCACCTTTTCCCAATCCAGCGTGGTGCCCAGCCCCGGCCGCGCCGGGATGGCCAGCAGGCCGTCGGCGTCGAGCGACCACGGCGCGGCGACGATGTCGTCCACGTAGGGCGAGCCGTCGATGTACTCCACGAGATCGGTCGTCGGGAACGCCGAGGCCAACTGCAAATCGGCGGCCAGCCCAACCGCCGTGTTCCAGCCGTGGGGGATGAAGCGCACCCCGTGCTCCTGCGCCATCCAGCCGATCCGCCGCTCCTCGCTGAGACCGCCGACCTTGGTCACATCCGGCTGCACGATGTCGAACGCGCCCCGGGTCAGCCAGGGGGTGAAGGCTTGCCGCCGGGTCAGCGTCTCGCCGCCGCTGATCGGGACGCGGCTGGCGCGGCGCAACGCCGCGAAATCCTCCAGCGCGTCGGGGGAGAGCGGCTCCTCGAACCAGGCGACCGCGTAGGCGGCCAGCATGTCGGCGGTGCGCAGCGCCCAGGCGTAGCCGTTCGGCCAGAAGGCGTCGGAGCCGCCGGCGTCGACCATCAGCATCCCGTCGTCGCCGATCGCGTCGCGCGCCGCCCGCACGATCGCCTCGTCGGTCGCCGCGTCGCGCCGCCCGAACGGTCCCCAGCCGATCTTCACCGCGCGGAAGCCGCGCTCCCGCAGGGCGCGAATGCGTTCCGCCAGCGGCTGCGGTTCGGTCATCAGGATGGAGGCGTACGGCTGCGCCCGCTCCCGATAGCGGCCCCCCAGCAGTCGCCCCACCGGTTGACCGGTCGCCTGCCCGAGGAGATCCCAAAGCGCGATATCGACCCCGCTGATGGCGTGGGTGAGACTGCCGCCGCGCCCCATCCAGAAGGTGTTCTGGTGCAGCTTCTCGCTGACCCGCTCCGGTTCCAGCGCGTTCTCCCCACGCCACAGCGGTTCCATCACCGCCAGCGCCGCGCGCACCAGGGCGACATTGGTGAAAACGCTGCCGAGTCCGCGCGGCCCCTCGTCGGTGTCGACGACGACCAGGGTGTGGACGCTGTCCTCCGGCCGTAGCTCGCTGCTCCAGCCCCCCTCCGGGGTCGCTCCGATCAACCCGATCGCCTGAATGTCCCGAATCCGCATTCGCTTCCCTCGACCGCGCCGGCATCGGTTCCGCGCCCGGCTTCGCTCCACTGTCGCAGCCCGGCGCGATGCCGGGCCGGATCGGAGCCTGGGCGGGCGGACCCTTTTTTGTATCCTAGCAAATAATCCCGGGGATCAAACCCGGCGGCGCACGGGAAGGGAATGAAGAAACGTGGGCACATCGGTTCGCCCCAATGGCGGCCGCCAACCGGCCGCCGAGCGCGGCGGCGCGCTGCCCGCATTGAGTCCGGGGCAGCGGGCGGCGCTGCGGCTGATCCGTCACGACGCCCCGCTCACCCGCGGCGCGCTCGCCCAGCGCATCGGGTTGAGCGCCAGTCAGGTGAGCCGCATCATCGGCGATCTGCGCGGACTCGGACTGGTGACCGTCGAGGATCGCGCCGCGGCATCCGGCGGCCGCCCGTCGGAACTGCTCGCGCTGGCGCGTGACGGCCGCTTCGCGCTGGGGCTCGACATCGCCGGCGGCGGATTGGCCGGGGTGGCGATCGATCTCCACGGCGAGATCGTGACCCGCCGCGCCAGCCGTCTGCCGGGAGCCACCGCGCGCGATCCCGCGCTCGCCGCGATGGCGGCGATGGTCGGGGCGCTCATGACCGAGGTCGGCGCGACGCCGGAGCGGGTGCTGGGAGTGGGGGTCGGATTGCCGGCGGTGGTCGATCCGGAGGCCGGGGTTATCGTGGACTGGAGCGAGACGCCGGGTCGGTCGGAGATCTGGGCCGGATTCGCGCTGCGCGCCGCGCTGTGCGAGCGGCTGCCATGGGCGCGGGTGGATATCGACGATTGCGCCCGGATGCTGGCGCTGGCCGAAGCGCGCTCCGGGCAGGCGGTCGGCACGTCCGACTTTCTTCTCGTGGTGGCCGATTCCGGCATTGGAGCGGCCACGGTCATCGACGGCCAACCGTATCGCGGGGCCAACGGGTTGGCCGGGGAAATCGGTCACGTTTCGCTGTCGGGCGAGGACGCGCTGTGCGCTTGCGGCAAACGCGGTTGCCTGGAGGCGGTCGCCTCGACCACGGCGTTGTTGCGGCAGGCGGCGACATGGCAAATCGACCCGGAGCCGACCATCGCCAGTCTGATCGCCGCCGGCGACGCCGGCGAGGCGCGGGCGGCGGCGCTGCTGGCGGACGCCGGAGCGCGCATCGGGGAGGTGCTGGCGACCGCGCTCAATCTGTTGTTTCCGCGGCTGGTGGTGGTGGGCGGGGCGCTGGCCGAATCGACCGTGTTTCTGGATGCGCTCGGCGCGGCGGCGGCCGAGCGCGCCCACCCTTCCGCGGCGGCCATGGCGCGCGTCGTGCCGAGCGCGCTCGGCATGTGGGGCGGCGCGTTGGGCGCGGCGACGGTCGCGCTGGACGCCTTGTTCGCACCGCAACCAGAACGGCGCACCGCCCAATGGCGAGGTTGAGTGCGACCGCCGGGCCGGGTCGTTGCGC
>JADLCW010000222.1 GCA_020847015.1 Thermomicrobiales bacterium
GCCGGTCGCAAATCGGGGCCCCGCGACGATCCATCCAGACGATGTAGTCGCCGAGCGGCCGCCCGGTGGCGTCCGCCGGGGCGAACGTGCCGCGTTGGTGGGTCAGCACGAGCGCCCCGATCGGTTCAGGGATCGCGCGCGCCGCTTCGGCGACTGCCTGCCGCTGGAGCTCCCAGCTTTCCTCGGCGTTCTGGAGCGCGAACCCATCGGCTCCCTGGCGGACGCCGCGGCGGCGGTAGGCCTCCGCGAGGAGCCGTCCGTCCTCGCTCCAGACGCCGGCCTTGACGCCGGTGGTGCCGAGATCGACCGCGATCACGGCGGTCACTCGTCGTCCTCCAGCACCGCCGCCGCGGTCGGGCGCCAACCCACCTCGACATCGTCGCCATGCTGAGCCGAGAAACCGTCGGTCGTCAGCGTCGTGGCGATGATGCGGCGGCCAGTGCGGGTGCGCAGCACCAGCGTGCGCACCTGGCCGCGAAATACGTCATCCTCCAGCGTCGCTTGCCGCCGATTGGGCAATCCCGCCGCCGCCGGCCCGACGACGATCGCCTCCGGTCGGACGCAGAGGGTGACGGTTCGACGTTCGTGGTGGGCGCCGGCGATAACCACCGATCCATCGGCATCGGCGCCGGTCGTGTCGCCGTTCAGGGGAGCGAGATCGGAGACATCGAACAGATTCGCTTCCCCCAGGAACCCGGCGACAAAGCGGGAGTGCGGCCGGCGGTACACTTCATCGCCGGGGCCGTTCTGCACGACGCGACCCTGCCGCATGACGATCAGACGATCGGCCAGGGAGAGCGCCTCCTGCTGGTCGTGGGTCACCAGCAGGAAGGTGATGCCGAGTTCCGTTTGGAGCTGTCGCAATTCGACCTGCATCGCCGTCCGCAGCGCCTGGTCGATCGACGAGAGGGGTTCGTCCAGCAGCAGCATGCGCGGCCGGGTGACGATGGCGCGCGCCAACGCCACTCGCTGCTGCTCGCCGCCGGAGAGTCCCTGAATGCGCTTGGGTCCGTAGCCGGCCAGGCGCACCAGCGTCAGCGCCTCCTGAACGCGGCGCTCGATCTCGTCGCGCGCAACGCGACGCACCCGCAGCCCGTAGGCGACATTGTCGAAAACGCTCATGTTGGGGAACAGCGCGTAGTGCTGAAACACGGTGCTGGTGGGGCGCTGGTTGGGCGGCAACGCGGCGACGGGCTGCCCGGCCAGCAGAACGGAGCCGCTGTCGGGTTGCTCGAATCCGGCGATGACGCGCAGCGCCGTGGTTTTGCCGCACCCGGTCGGGCCGAGGATGGCGACGAATTCGCGCGGGCGCACTTCGAGATCGAGTCCGCGCAAGGCTTCATGCGTCCCGAAGCGCTTGCGCACATCGACCAGCAGAATGTCGGATGGATCGGTCATGATTGCTCCCGTCGCGAGAGCAGCGCTCGTGCGGCCACGTTTTCGATGGCCAGAACGGCAACCGCCAGCACGACCATGAGGGTCGAGATCGCATCGATCTCCGGCGTCACGACCCGGAGAAACTCGCCGAACATGTAACCGGGCAGCGTCTGGTCGGTGCCGGCCAGGAAGAGCGCCAGCACCACTTCGTTCATCGAGATGATGAAACTGAAGAGAAAGGCGGCGCGCACGGCCGGCAGCAGCGGCGGCAGCACCACCTGAACCATCGTGCGCAGCCAACCGGCTCCCAGATCGCGCGAGGCATCCTCCAGCCGACGATCGAGCGAAACCGCTCGGCTGGCTACGATCAGCGTAGTGAACGGCAGCGTGAAGGTGACGTGCCCGACCCAGAGCGTGAGCAGCGACAACCGCAGGTGCAGCAGCCCGGTCAGCACGATGACCAACCCGAGCCCCAGCAGCAGCGCCGGCACGAGCACCGGCAGCACCACCAGCGCAGCCGTCAGGTTCCGGCCGCGAAACGAATAGCGCACCAGCGCGAACCCGGTGATGGTCCCCAGCGCCGTGCTGGCGAGCGCCGTGGTCAAACCGAGCCGCAGCGTGTTCAAAGCCGCTTCGCGCACGCGCGCCTTGTCGAGCGCCTCCGCGTACCACTGCAGGCTGAATCCGCTGGGCGGCCAGGAGACGCTGTTGCTGGCGTTGAAGGACATGACCACGACGACCACCAGCGGCAGCAGCAGCGCCGCGAAGACGACGACGGTCAGCGCGGCGGAAAATCGGTCGAAGCGGTCAGCGCGCGGAGTCGACACGAGACCTCCCGAGCAGGCGTGCAATGCCGACGATCGCCAGTCCGAACACCGCGATGACGAAAAGCGAGGCGATGGCCAGCGCGCTGCCGCGACCCCAGTCGAAAAAGACGACGAAGCGCTGGGCGATGACGTTGCCCGCCAATTGCCCGCTGGCTCCGCCGAGCAGCGCCGGCTCCACATACGCTCCGTAGGTGGTGGCTCCGACGAGAACCGCCCCGGCGGCGAGACCAGCGCGAGCATTGGGCACGACGACGGTCGCGAAGGCGTAGGCGCTGGAAGCGCCCAGATCGGCGGCGGCGTCGAGCAACCGGCGATCGAGCCGTTCGATCGCCAGATAGGCCAGGATGATCATCACCGGAAGTTGGACGTAGGTCAGCCCGATGATGGTTCCCGCCTTGGTGAACAGCAATGGCCGCACGATCTCGCTGGACAACCCGACCGCCGACACCAGCGATCCGAGCAACCCCTCCGCGCCAAGGATCAGCCGGAGCGCCAGCAGACGCGGGATGATGCCGATGAGATAGGGAAGCAGCAGCAGCGTCAGCAGCAGCGGCGCTCGCCGCGATCGGAGCGAGAGGTGGTAGGCGATCGGCAGCGCCAGCACCAGCGAGATCGCGGTGACCGCCACGGTGATCAGCAGTGTGCGCAGGAACAACTGCTGGAACACCGTGCTGCCGATGACGCCGCCGATATGTTCCAGCGTGAAGCCGCCCAGTTCGTTGCGAACCGAGCCGAACAAACTGTAGACCAGCATCATCGCCAGCGGCAGCGCCACGCAGGCGATGAGCCAGACGGTGGCCGGCAGCGCCAGCGCCGCCCCGGTCGAACGCTCGGCGGAAAACCGCGCCGGCGTGGACGCTTGCGCGCGAGCGGAACTGGACGGGTTGTGGGAAATTTGGGCGTCGGTGTGCATAGGCCGTTTGGGGCGTTCCCGCGTCGATCGAATATCGGGGAGCGGGACGGGCGAGACGATCGCCCGTCCCCCTGCGTCAGGCTCCGACGACCTCAGCCCAGAGATCGTCGATCAGGCGGCCCGTCTCCGGCGGAGCCGTGATCCACGGCACCAGCGAGCTGAGCAACCCTTCGGGATCGTCGAGTTGCAAGGCGGCGCGATCTTCGGCGCTCAACGTCTCCGTGAAAACCTGCGAAGTGGTGCGGTAGCCGATCTTGTCGAACATCGGCTTCAGGTACTCGGGCGAGATGTTGAAATCGACGAACTTGGTGGCCAACTCCTTGTGCTCGGAGAACTTGATGACTGCGTTGCCGTTGGACCAGCCGATCTGGCCTTCCTTCGGATTGGCCCACGCGACGGGGATGCCGGCGTCCTGCACCTGGGTGAAAACCGAGATCCAGCCGTAGGCGACGGCCACTTCACCCGAGGTGAACAGATTCACCAGGTCGCCGATGCTCTCCCAGTAGGTGCGGACCAGCGGCTTCTGCTCCAGCAGCGTCTTCTTGATCTCCGCGAGTTCGGCTTCGGTGGGATTGAACGGATTTTCGAAGCCGAGGTACTGCGCGGTGATGGCGACCGATTCGACGCCGTTTTTCGGCATCGCGATCTTGCCGCTCAATTCCTTGTCAAACAGGATGGCGACGGAATCCACCGTCGGTACGACCTCGGTGTTGTGGATCACCGAGTCGCTGCCCCAGACGTTGGGAACGGCCATCAACTGGTCGTTGTTCCAATAGAAGGGGGCCTTCTGCCAGTAAGGGAACAGGTCGCCCCAGTGCGGGAGATCGTCCGTCTTGAGCGGCTCGAGCACGTCGAGCGGATACCAGTAGTTCTGGGCGTACCCCTGGGAGACGATCGAGACGTCGGCCTGAATCTGGCCGCCGGCGATCTGCCCGGCGACGGCGGCTTCCGACACCAACCCCTGCGACTTGATCGTGGCGTCGGTGAAGGCGGTCAGAAAGGCCGGGTCGGAAATCCCTTCGAACTGGATCCAGACCAGCTCTTCCGCCGCTTTGGCGACGCGGCTGAGGAATGGCGCGAGACCAACGGCCGCCGCCGCGGCGCCGGAGCGCTGGAGAAACTGGCGGCGCGAGAGGTCGCCCTTGATATAACGCTGGACGAGAGCGATCGCCGGATCCTGAGGCATGCGAATCTCCTTCCTGCGGATCGTGGTTCATCCACTGCCCGTATGGGCGCCGATCTTCGGGTTCACCTCCTCCCCGAAACAGCGACGTTCGTCGTCACGCGCACGTGCGGCGCGGGTCTACGGTCGGTCGGACGCGACAATGACGCGAGCGACCGGAGTGGTTAGGCGCAAATGACCTCCAGCCCCGTTTCGCGAAGTCGCGTGACGACGGCGGGGTCAGCCTCGGCGTCGGTGATGAGCGTATCGGCGCCGTCGATCGGAGTGACCCGGACGAAGGCGATTTTGCCGAGTTTCGAACCGTCGGCGACCACCACGCGACGGCGAGCGCTGCGCAGCGCGGCTTGCTTGGTTCGGGTGCCGTCGAGGGTGTACTCGGTGAAGCCGGCCTCGGGATCGACCCCGCCGACCCCCATGAAGAATGTGTCGCAGAGCAGGTCTTCGAACGCCCGCTCCGAGAAGACGCCGTTGAGGGCGCGCTCTCCCGGGCGAACCAGACCGCCGGTGACGATGACGCGCAGATCGGGGTTGTCGGCGAGCACCCAGGCCGCACGCAGGTTGGGCGTGACGACGGTGAGATTGCGCCGGTCCGCCAAGGCGTCGGCAAGCGCGAGCACGGTGCTGCCAGCATCGAGGGCGATCGTTTCACCATCCCGGATGAGCGCCGCGGCGGCGAGCGCGATGCGCTGTTTGGCCGGTCCGTTGCGCGCGATCCGCAGGGCGTACGGGGGTTCGCTGGAGCGACTGGCGACGGCGATGACCCCGCCCCGGACGCGGGTCACCGCCGAATCGCGCTCCAGCGCGTCGAGATCGCGGCGGACGGTCATCTCGGAGATGCCGAATCGTCCCGCCAGATCGACCAGTGACAACCGGCCGTGCTCGTCCAGCAATTCCAGGATCTGCTGGCGTCGCTCCAAGGTGGTTGGCGGACGCGATGTGTTCACCTGCACTGTGATTACTCACATGAATTATGATCGAATCTCACTGTAGACTAGCGCGAAACTGTGAGAAGTCAAGAGGGCGGCGCCCGATCCGCTCGACCAAACCGGTCGAGCGGACGGGTACAATCGGCTCCATCGACACGTATCAAGCGAACCATGCGGGCGATCAGAGAAGCGGGAGGGAGCATCATGCCGGTCGTATTTTTCCTGAACAAGCTGCGTCCTGGCGTCGCCAAGGCGGATTACGAGCAGTGGGTGCGGGAAGTCGACTACCCCACGGCGCGCTCGCTGGGCACGATCGAGTCCTACGTCGTCGCCCGGATGGAAGCCACGCTCGATGGCGAGCCGGCCACCTACGACTACATCGAGCGCGTGGAAATCACCAACATCGATGACTACCGGGCGGAACTCGGGCGACCCGAAATGGCGGAGTTCGCCAAGGACTGGGCGTCGCGGGTCGGCGAATCGATCGCGCTGTTCGGCGAAGAGATCGTGTAGCCGGTCGCTGGACAGATTGGCGGCGACCGATTGGCGCGCGAGGAGGATGGATTGAGCGAAGAGCGCACGGCGGCGACCCGCGCCGCGATCGAGCGATTTTACGTCGCCTATCTGGCGGGCGACCGCGAGGGCATGCTGGCGCGGCTGGCCGAGGAGGC
>JADLCW010000223.1 GCA_020847015.1 Thermomicrobiales bacterium
GACTTCGGGCACGCGCAGATGATCCTGCGCGACGCGGAGAGCGGCGTGCTGCGCGGCGGCGCCGATCCGCGTGCGGATGGGGTCGCCATCGGCTTTTGATTGCGCCACTGGAACGAAATGGATCGACGATGAGCGTTTCTCTCAACGGAACCGGTGCATCGGAGGACCAGCGCGGGCTGCGCTGGGTCTGGTTCGGCGGCTCGATCATCTCTGACTGGAACAACCCGGTCGCGACCACGAACCGGGCGGTGATCCGCGCGCTCCAGCAGCGCGGTCATCGGGTGGTCTTCATCGAACCGAGCGACAACCCGGCCTTCATGGAGGCGCTTCGGGAGCGTGGGAGCGCCATTTACCGGGCGTTTCAGGCTGATTACCCCGACATCCATTACCGGCGGGAGACCCTGCCGGCCGGTTCCGAAGGGGATGTCTGGCTGAGCCGCGAAACCGCGCTGGCCGATGTGCTGGTCGTGCAGGATGACGCCCCGGACCGGATCTTCGACTGGCTGGAGCGGCTTCCCGACGTGCCGATCGTGCGGTTGCTGCTGTCGAGCAGCGAATCGCCGGCCGCACGTGCCGCGCCGTTCGACGCGGTACTTTCGTCGGTCGCGACCGGTGAGGAGATCATGTACGGTCCGGCGGTGCTCCGGGATACGGGAGCCGATTCGTCACCACGCTCCGGCGCGTTGACGGTCGTCTATGCCGGCACTGGCGCGGATGCGGCTGAGGGCGAAGTCATCGCGGCCGGCGCCGGCGCGCCGGCCGCGTTGCCGTTCGTGGCGGAGACACAACTTCCCAGGCGCTACCGCGCACTTGAGCGCGTCACCATTGTGGATGACGATCCCTCCCCATTCGCGGCTGCCCGGCCGATGCTGGCGGTTGCCGGCGGGGCCACGGTGGCGATTGCCAGATCGGGCGGTGAGCCGCAGCCATTCGCGCTCTGGAATGATGCCGGTCAGCAGGCGGAGCGGCTGATCCGGCAGGTGAGAACGGCCCGCGCGCGGCGGCCGCACGTGCAGGAGTAAACGCCGGTATGACCCGCCTCCAGCCTGTTCACATCGCCAACACCCGCTCACTCTGGCTGCAGGAGGCCCTTGCGCAGGAAGCTGGCCCGGTCTGCCCGCCGTTGCAGGGTGGGTTGATGACCGATATTGCGATCGTCGGCGGCGGCTACACCGGGCTCTGGACGGCGTTGCGCATCAAGGAACTCGATCCGAGTGTCGATGTGACCATCCTTGAAGCCGACATCTGCGGCGGCGGCGCGAGCGGCCGGAACGGCGGGTTGGTGCTCGGCTGGTACGCCAAGCTCAAGTACCTGATCGCCGTCTGTGGTGAGGAAGAAGGGGTGCGGCTGGCCAAAGCCGCGACGGCGGCGGTCGATGAGATCGGCGCCTTCTGTAACGCCCACGGGATCGAGGCGCACTACCGCAAAGCCGGTACGCTCAATGTCGCCACCACGCCGATGCATGTGCGCGACTGGTCGGCCGAAGTCGCGATGCTCGAACGGCACGGCATCCATGACGCGGAGCGGGTGCTCGGACCGGGAGAAGCGTCCGCTCGCGGCGGATCGCCGCGCTACCTGGGAGGTCTGTTCCAGCGAGACGCCGCCACGGTCCAGCCGGCCCTGCTCGCGCGGGGGATGCGGCGTGTCGCCATCGAGCGCGGTGTTCGCATCTTCGAGCAGACACCGGTGATCGATCTCCAGAACGAGCGGACGCCGTCGCTGCGGACCCCCGGTGGGGTGGTGATCGCCGGTAAGGTGGTGCTGGCCACAAACGCCTGGGCGGCCGGTCTGCCGGAGCTGCGGCGCGCGATCATCGTGCTGTCGAGCGATATGGTCGCGACCGCGCCGGCGCCGGAACGGATCGCGGCCACCGGCTGGGACGGGGGGGAATCGATCACCGACTCCCGATTGATGGTCCACTATCACCAGGTGACGCACGACGGGCGGATCGCGATCGGCCGCGGCAGCGGCGCGCTCGCGTATCTCGGTCAGGTGTCGCCGACGTTCAATCAATCGGCCCGGCGATCCGAGGTGGTTGAGCGCGGTCTGCGCTGGCTCTACCCCACCCTCGGCGATGTGCCAGTGACGCACCGCTGGGCGGGCGCGGTCGACCGGAGCCGCACCAACACGCTTGTCTTCGGCGCACTCGATGGCAATCCGAATGTCCGGTACGGCGTCGGCTATTCCGGCACCGGAGTGGCGCCGTCGCTGATCGGCGGCCGCATCCTGGCGTCGAGCGTGCTGGAGCGGGACGATGAGTGGAGCTCAACCCGGCTGAACACCGGCGCGGCGGTGCTCTACCCGCCCGAGCCGGCCCGCTTTTTCGGCGGCCTGCTGGTGCGCACGGCCACCCGCATCAAGGAAGAGAACGAAGAGCGGGTGGAAGATACGCCCGCTCCCGTGAAGGCGCTGGCGTCGCTGGCGAACGCGCGAACGCCAAAGCGGCCGGTTAAGCGGTAAAGCGGTCCTCCGGCGAGGCGCGCCGGACTGAAGATCCGGCGCTGACCGGGGAAGTCCTTTCAGGACTGAGCAACGCCGGCCCTTTCGGACGGTTTCGTCCTCATTGCGGTTGCCGGAATGATTGGTCCTCTGCTCAGGGTCTTTGTCGCGGGATGCGGGAGGGCACAAGGCCCTCCTGCACCCACGCAGCACCGACGCACGCAGGATCAACCATTCTGGCCGGCGTAATCAGTCTCGAAGAGACGTCTTCTGTCAGCACTGGACGTCAGTCCGGTGCTTCCGTCGAACTGACTACGCTTCGTGAGAAGCCCGCACCTTCACCACGGCGACTGGTTATTCCGCGACCGGGGAGCCGGGGGGCGGGCCGGCGATGATCCACTGGTTGAAGCGCTCCTGGATGGCGTCGAGGTTGTCGGCCCACCAGTTCCAGTTCTGGACGAACTGGACGGCGAGATTCCCCGGTGAGGTTGGCAGCGTTTGCGCCCGGTCAGGCCGGAGGAGCGCCAGGCTGTCGAGGTTGACCGGACCGTAGGGAACGAGGCGGCTGAAGTTGGCGCTGGGGATGGCCCGGGTGGCGAAATTGATGAAATCCATCGCCACATCGGCGTTCGGCGCACCCGCCGGGATCACCCAGGCATCGCCCGCCACCATGCCGCCGTTCCAGATCAGCCCGAGCGGCTCGTTTTCCCCGAACTGCGCGGCGCGCACGTTCCAGGCGGCGGCCATCCCCGCCTGCTCGGAGAGCACCATCTCGACCGGCAGCTTGCCATCCTCGTACCAGACCAGCACATTGCGCTGAATCTTTTCCAGACTTGCGAAGGCGCGCTCGATGTCGAGCGGATAGAGCTCGGCGGTGGACACACCATCGGCCAGCAGCGCGACTTCGAGCGTGCCGACCGGGCTGTGCGGCAGGGAGCGAACATGCTCCGGCAGCGGCGCTTCGCCATCCGGTACCGGGGGCACATTCCAGAAGTCGGACCAATTGATCGGTTTCGGGGCGATCGCCGGCGCGTAGATCATGACCGTGGAGTAGCAGGCCATGCCGACGCCGTGTTGCAGCGCGAA
>JADLCW010000224.1 GCA_020847015.1 Thermomicrobiales bacterium
ATGCACGATCGAGGGCGACATGGTGGCCGGGAGTCCTTTCTCGACGACATATGGCAGACCAGGCGCGGGCGTCCAGCCGCCGCGGGCGCGCCACCACCCGTTGAACGCGGGCGTGGCGCACTCTTTGTATAACTATCGTATCGCCCGCTTCCTTCGTTGTAAATACCTGCCGCAGCGATTGTCGCCGTCATTCCGTCGGGAGCATGTCTCGGCCCGGACGTGCTCCTGGATGGAATTTCTACGTGCAGTCGCCAGCGGGAGCAGTCTCTGGGGTGTGGTTGGCGCGCGTTTCGTAGTCGGAAATGACGGCAACCTTCTGCGCCGACGCCGATCCTTCGTCGAACTCCAGCCCCAGCCACTCGTCAACCAGTTTCTTGGCCAACTCAGAACCGATCACCCGCGCCCCGAGGGTGAGAATCTGGCAGTTGTTGGAGAGCACCGAGCGCTCTACGGAGTAACTGTCGTGGGCGACCGTGGCGCGGATGCCCGACACCTTGTTGGCGGCGATCGCCATGCCAATGCCGGTGCCGCAGATCAGCAACCCACGCCGGGCCTCGCCACGCGCCACCGCCTCGGCCACATCCAGTCCGACGTGGGGATAGGCGGTGGCGTCGCTCGCGTCGGGCACCCCGAAATCGCGCACCTCCACTCGGGGATCGTTCGCCAGTTGCTGTTTGATGGCGTTTTTCAGATCGACGCCGGCGTTGTCGGCGCCCACCGCCAGCACGTACTTCTCGCCCATCATCGACCCTCGCGTTCGCATTCATGCTCGATAGAGGTCGCTGCCCCGGCGTCGCTATTCCTCGGTTCCGAATGCCTCCCCGAAGGCAGTCAGCACCGCCGTCAGTGAGGTGGCTCCGGGATCCGGGAAGCCCCGACTGCGCTCGCCGAGGCGAGAGGCGCGGCCGCGCTTGCTAACCATCTCGGATGTGGCTCGGGTTCCCGCTTCGGCGGCCGGCAACGCCTGCCGCCAGGCGGCGGCCAGATCCGGATTGCGCTCGGCTGCGACCTCCAGTGCGGCGGCAAAGGGAGCCAGCGCGTCGATCATCGTCTTGTCGCCTGCCTGCGCCCCGCCCAACTGCTGGATCGTCGCCAAACCAGCGCCGACGGCGCGGGCGTAGGCCGAGGCATCGATCTCCGTGTCGTCGGCCGGCAGGCTGGAGCCGACGGCGATCAGGAAGGCGCCCACAAGCGCGCCGGAGGCGCCGCCCGCCGCATCCTGAAAGGCCGCGCCGCCACGGACGAAACTCTGGCGAGCATTGCCGGTGAAATCGGTGACGGCGGCATTTGCGGCCCGGAAGCCGCGCGCCATGCCAGCCCCGTGGTCGCCATCGCCGGCCTTGGCGTCGAGTCGGCCAAGATCATCCTCGATGGCGGCAAGGGCCGCCATCGCCCGCGCCAGCGCCGCTCGTGCCGCCGCCCCGGCCGCGCCCCCGACGACGGCGATCTCCTCGGTTTCGGACGTTGCGCTCGTCACGGCTCCGGCGGAGGCGACGCCAGCGGCCGCACGGTGCGCGTGCGCTACATCGGGACCAATGCGGGTATAGGCCGGAGTTTCGGCTGTTGCGTCATGCAGGCGCTTGAGCTCGTCGTCCAGCCACAACAGCGTCAGCGAGCAGCCGTTCATGTCCAGCGAAGTGACGAACTCGCCGATCTGCGCCTCGTACACATGCAGACCGGCCACATCCAGCAGCGGCGCGATGCCGCTGTAGAGCACGAAGAGCTCTTCGTATTTCGCCCCACCCAATCCATTGACCAGCACGGCGACCTCGCCGCCAGCGCCGGCCGGGATTTCGGCCAGCAGCGCATCGACGAGTATATGGGCGATTTCCCGCGCCGGCACGCGCTCCTGCACCCGCACGCCAGGTTCGCCGTGGATGCCCAGCCCGACCTCCATCCGCCCCGGTTCCACCGTAAACAACGGTTCGGACTGACCGGGGATCGTGCAGCCGCCGAAGGCGATGCCGGCCGAGCGAACGCGCGCGTTGGTGCGGCGGGTCAACTCCTCGACGGTGGCGAGGTCGTCGCCGCGGGCGGCGCTGGCTCCGGCGCTTTTGAACACGTAGAAACCGCCGGCGATGCCGCGGCGGCGGTCGGCTTCCGCCGGCGGAGCGGAGAGCACATCGTCGGTGACCAGCACCGTGCGCGCGTCGATGCCTTCGGCGCGCAGCCGCGTTTCGGCCATCCCGAAATTCATCACGTCGCCGCTGTAGTTGCCGAAAGTGAACAGCACGCCGGCTCCGCCGTTGGCGGTCTTGCCGACGCGGTAGGCCTGTTCGCCGGAGGGACTGGTGAAGACATCGCCGATGACTGCGGCGCTGGCCATGCCTTCCCCCACCAGCCCGTAGAACGCCGGGTAGTGGCCGGAGCCGCCGCCCACCACCACGCCGACCTTGCCCGGCGCCGGCGCATCGTTGGCGATCACCCCGGAAGCCCCGGGAACCCGCCGCAGCAATCGGCTGTAGGCCGTTACGTAGCCGTCGATCATCTCCTCGCGGAAGGCGGTCGCCTCGTTGAGCATCCGTGTCATGGGTCCGTATCCTCCCCGCGGGGTTCGGGCAGCCGCTCCAGCAGGAAGCGGCGCGCGTCGTCGGGCGATGCGGCGATCTTCGCACACAGCGCGAGGGCGTCGGGTTTAGGCGGATAGACCGGATTGGGGATGGCGACCACCGTCATCCCGGCGGCGGCAGCGGCGCGAATGCCATTGCTGGAATCTTCAACCGCGCCGCAGCGCGCCGGGTCGCGATCGATGCGGCGGGCGGCTTCGATATAGACATCGGGCGAAGGTTTGCCGCGCGCCACTTCCTCGCTGGACACGAGCGCGGTGAAGGCGGGGCGCAACCCGGTCGCGGTCAGCACCGCCTCGATCAGGCGGCGCGGCGCGGAGGAGGCGACGGCGATCGGAGCCCGCATCGCGGCGTCGGTCACCATGGCCGCCGCGCCGTCCAATAGATCGATGCGGCCGGCTTCCAGCGCCGCGATCATGCGGTCGCCGACCGCCTGGGCGATCGCTTCCGGGTCGTCGCGCCCGAGCTTGGCAGCCATATAGGCCGACCATTCCGGCACGCTCATGCCTTGGCATGCGGCGGTGTCGGAGCTGGTCCAGACATAGCCGCTGGCGGCGGCGCAAGCGACCCAACTTTCCTCCCACAGATGTTCTGACTCGACGAGAACCCCGTCGAGATCGAACACCACACCGGACAAACCGGCCTCCGGCGCAGCGGCGCTCACGACACGATCTCCGCGGCGCTGCGCGGCGCGATTTCGAAGCACACGTGCGCCTCCCGTAATTCGCGAATGCCCCCTTCGTCGATCCCGTCATCGACCACCACCAGGTCGAAGTCGGAGAGCGGGGCCAATTGATGCAACGCGACTTTGCCAAGTTTGCCGTGATCGATCAGCAACACCCGTTTGGTCGCCGCCTTGAGCATGGCGCGCTTGGCCGACACGGTAATCGGTTCCTGATGCCAGGCAATGCCGCCGGAGACGGCCGAGGTGGACATGAAGAAGATATCGGCGCGGATCGTCGCCAGAGCGCCTTCACACACGAGACCCATGAACGAGTCGTGGTGCGGAAAGTACTCGCCGCCGAGTGCGATCAGCCGGATCTCGGGGGTCTCGCGCAGGAGTTCTATGGAAGGACGGAAGTTGGTGATCGCGGTTAGCGGCGCGGCGGTTGGCAGCAGCCGAGCCAGCGCCAGCGTCGTACTGGCGTCGTCCAGCAGCACCGCTTGCCCCGGTTCGATCAGACGCAGGGCGTAGCGGGCCAGCGCCTCTTTTTCCTCACGCGCCGCGCCCAACCGATAGCGCACGTCGCTCTCGAAGAGACTGGACGGCTGCGGCGTGGCCCCGCCCC
>JADLCW010000225.1 GCA_020847015.1 Thermomicrobiales bacterium
AAGCAACCTGCGGACATGGCTGAACAGCGACCGCTTAAACCCGGACATTATCTCGGCCGCGCTCCTGCTTCTGGCCACTGTCGCGGCTCTGGTATGGGCCAACTCGCCCTGGGGCGAAAGCTACGACTCGTTCTGGCACACCGAATTCGCCCTGCGGTTGGGCGGCGCCGAGCTGTCGATGAGCCTGCAACACTGGGTCAACGATGGCCTGATGGTGTTGTTCTTCTTCATCGTCGGGCTGGAGGTGAAGCGCGAACTCGTCCTGGGCGAACTCGCCGACCGGCGTCGGGCCATGGTGCCGATCGCGGCCGCCGTCATGGGCCTGATCGTGCCCGCTCTGATCTACATCCTAATCAACCGGGGCGGGGAGGCCGCCCCCGCCTGGGGCATGGTGATTTCCACCGACACCGCGTTCTTGCTCGGTGTCATTGCGCTGCTGGGCCGCGCCTGCCCTCTCCACCTGCGTGTCTTCCTGCTGGCGCTGGCCGTTGTCGACGACATCGGCGCCCTGGGCGTGATCGCCATCTTCTACACCGACGACCTGCAATTCGGGTTTCTGGCGCTGGCCATTTTGGGCGTGGCCCTCATGTATGGCCTGCGGTGGCTGAAAGGCTGGCAGGGTCCGGCCTATCTGGTGCTGGCGGTCGCGTCGTGGGTCATGCTCTACATGAGCGGCGTCCACGCCACGCTCCTCGGGGTGGTCATCGCGCTGATCACGCCGGCGTACCTGGTCCGGCGGGCCGATGTTGCCGAAGCCGCCCGGCGAACCCGCGCCTACCTGCAGAACCCGCAACCGGCATCGGCCAATGTGGCGCGGTTGTCGATCGAGCGTTCTGTGCCCGTGGGGGAACGGCTACAGCAGATGTGGCGGCCGTGGACCTATTACGTCATCGTCCCGCTGTTTGCCCTGGCCAACGCGGGCGTTGTGCTGAGCGCGACCTCGCTGGCGGCCGCCGCCACGTCCCCGGTCACCCACGGGGCGATCGCCGGGCTGGTGATCGGTAAACCGCTGGGCATCCTGCTGGGCTGCGCGTTGGCCGTAGGTCTGAAGCTGGGGGACCTCCCGCCGGGTCTGACCAAGTCGCATCTGGTTGGCGGGGCCGTGTTGACCGGCATCGGCTTCACTATCTCGATGTTGATCGTCGATCTTTCCGTGTCCGACCAGGAACTCGCCAACCAGGCGCGTGTCGGCATTCTCGCCGCGTCGCTGCTGGCGGCGCTGGCGGGGTTCGCGGTGTTGTGGCTGGCGGAGCGCCGGTCGCCAAAGCCGGAAACGCATTCGTTGCCGCTCCAGCCCGCGGTCGATGTGGCCCGCGACCACATCCGTGGGCCGGTGGATGCGCCGTTGACCCTGGTGGGGTTCGGTGACTTCGACGCGCCCTTCCGGGGCTGGGGGATACTCCCCGACCTGCGCGAACGCTTCGGCGACCGGCTTCGCTATGTCTATCGCCATTTCCCGAACGCCGAGCGCCTGAACGCCTATCTGGCGGCCGAAGCCGCGGAGGCGGCCGGGGCGCAGGGCCAGTTCTGGGAGATGCACGACCGGCTGTATGGGTACGGCGGGGTAACTGCGGTCGACCTCATCGACCACGCGAACGCCCTGGGACTGGACATGGGTCGCTTCGCGCAGGAATTGAGCTCCGGCCAGTACCGGCGACGGATTGAGCAGGATGTCGCTTCGGGACTGGCCAGCGGCGTCGACGATTCCCACACCTTCTTCGTGAACGGTCAGCGTCACACCGGGGCCCACGACGCCGAATCGCTGGCGGTCGCCCTGCTGGCAACCGCCGGCGACGGTTTGAGCTATTCCTCACAGGAGAGGGAACCGGCGCCGGTTCTCGCCCGGCCGAAAGCATGGACCCCGGATGAGGAGATGCCCCTTTTGCCGGAGGACCTTCCGGAGACGCCTGAGCGCGGCGACCATCCCCGGTTGAACGACTCACAACTGGCTCGATTTGAGGCTGTGGGCCAGCGCCGGCGGGTGGCCCGTGGCGATACCCTGTATCAGCCCGGAGATGCTGGCTATGACCTCCACATTGTGGTTTCCGGGGCTGTGGCGGTCGTCGGCTACGTCGGCGGTTCCGGGCGGCGCGTGGTCCGGGTGCATGGCGCGCGGCGCTTTCTGGGGGCGCTCGATCTGTTCCGCGACCAGCCCGTCATCCGGACGGCCGTCGTCATCCGGCCTGGCGAGGTGGTGGTCGTTCCCGCCAGCCGGCTGCGTGCCCTGCTTGGCGGGGATGTTGAGTTGCGCGACCTGGTGACCCGCGCTTTCCTGATGCGGGAAGTCATCGGCCGGGAACTGGCGGCCGACCTGTGCATTTTCGCGTTCGCCGGCGACCCGCAAGCCCAACAGCTTCGGGAATGGGCGGGGAATCGGGGGCTAAGCACGAAGCTTGGTGACGCCAGCGCCGCAGGCACGCAGCAAGCGCTCGCGCAATTGGGGTTGTCCGTCGAGGACCTTCCTGTCGTGCTGACACCGGACGGCACGCTGCTGCGCGCGCCTGAAATTGCGGATGTCGAAAAGGTGTTGTTCGGTCAGTCCGATGCCGCCACGGAGCCTCCGGTATAGCCGGCAGCGTCTGTGGTCGCTTCGAAATGAATGGGCCAGGCCAGACTCAACACATAATTTGAAAGTCGAAGGAGACAGCCATGCCAGCCACCAATCAGACGAAGTTACCGGGCGAACGCCCATGGACCGCCGACGAACTCGAGCAGATCCAAAGCACCGGCGAGGTACACGTGTCGTCGCGGCGCGACGACGGCTCGTACACGAGAGGCCAGACCATATGGGCCGTGGTCGTTGGGGCCAGTGTGTTCGTCCGATCGACGGACGGACCTGACAAGCCCTGGTTCCGCGCCGCGAGGGCCCACGGGGCCGGCCGGTTCCGGTACTCGGGCGGGGAGGTGGCGGTCGCCTTCCACGACGCCCCGGACATCGACGAGAACGTTATCGAGCAGGCTTACCGCGCCAAGTATCACGGCAGTAGGCAGCGCAGCATCGACCGGGCCGGGTCGTCGCGGGCGACACTCGAACTCGTCCCGGTCTTCGCGAGAGATTAAGGAGACATGAAATGGAAATCAAACGAATTGGAACGACACCCTCGGCCGTTGGACCAGCCGAATGGTTCACCGGCGCGGTGCGGGTGGATTCGCTGTTCGATGCAGTAGAGCCGGGTCATGTGAGCGGCGCGAGCGTTACCTTTGAGCCGGGGGCCAGAACGGTCTGGCACACCCACCCGCTGGGCCAAACGCTGGTCATCACCGCGGGCTGCGGCTGGGTGCGGCGCTGGGATGGGCCGGTCGAGGAAGTGCATCCTGGGGATGTGGTGCGGTTTGCGCCGGGCGAAAAGCATTGGCACGGGGCGACGGCCACCACGGGGATGAGCCACCTCGCCATCCAGGAGGCCTTCGAGGGCCAGGTCGTGACGTGGCTGGAACATGTCAGCGAGGAGCAATACCAGAAAGGAGATAATCCAATGACCAACTGGATGAATGACGAACTGGACAAGATTGGGACGGCCGAAG
>JADLCW010000226.1 GCA_020847015.1 Thermomicrobiales bacterium
GGCGGGCGGCGCGGACGGCGACGAAGAAACGCGCCGTGACCACCCAAGCCGACGCGCGGGCGGTGCTGGAAGCGCTGCACACGGCGCCCTTCCCGGTCGGGAAAACCGGGCTGACTCGCCTGCTGGAAGGTTCGGTGACCAGTCGCATTCAGGCCGACCGGTCCCGCCATTTCGGCGCCTTGGCGGATCTGAGCAAATCGCGGATCGAAGGAATCGTCGACGATCTGGTGGAGGCGGGCGATCTGGCGTACGACCGATCGGGCAAGTTTCCGGTGCTGGCGCTGACGCCGGAGGGAGTGGCGCGGGTGCGGAACCGGCGGCAATAGCGCGAGCGGGTGCTACACTGCCGAAGCGCGCCGGCGGCGTGTGCTGGCAATTCTGGGGGCGGACGAGGCCCGGTGGCCTCCCCGGTCTTCAAAACCGCGTGAGCGTCGGTGATCCCGGCGCTGGTGGGTTCGACTCCCATGCGCCCTCGCCAGAACGAACCGCGCGCCGACAATCAGGCGCGGGATGGGTACGCGCAACCTCCCGCCGATCATCATTCCCCGAGCGCCTTCAAGAGCGCCTCGCGCGCATCGGCGTAGAACTCGATGGTGAGTTTGGTCGCCATATCATCGCTGAGATCGAAGAGCTGGCGGCGGGCGGAAACCGGGATCAGCAGCGTCTGCGCGCCCTTCTCCACGGCCAGTTCGGCCACGCTCACCGCGTCATGGACGGGGTCCAGACCGCCGCCAAGGTTCAGCCCGCCGACGATGACCAACCCGCCCTTGATACTCCCGCCGAGCAACGCGCCGCAGAAGGCCAGCAATGCCGCCATACCCAACTGCGCACCGTTACGGCCGGCGTCGAAGGCGCGCAACTGCACGGTCAGCTCATGTTGGCGGGGGTCACGATCGCCGACCAGCTCGCGGGCGCGCGCATAGAGATTCTGCTCGGCGTAGTTGACGCTCTCGCGGAAGGCGGGCGGCACGGCAGCGTTGGCGATGCGCACGTGCCCGCCCGGTCCCTCGGCGACATCGATGCGGTAGAGACCGGCTCCCTCGTCGCCGTCGCCCGGGAAGTCGAGCGTGCGGGACGGGACATCCCCTTCGCCGTACGGCGTCCCAGATGGCCGCTGGCGGCGCGCTTCCCGGATCGCGAGAACGGCGCAATCCCGTGGTACAGTCTCTGCGTCTTCGGGCGCGGCGCCCATCAACCATGCCCGTCCGTGAGATTCTCGATCGCAAATCGTCGCGCTCGCTCAGGAAAGGCCCGCCTGCTCGTGACCCCGTCTCGCTACATCGGTCCGGCCGTGTTCGGCTTCGAGACCGATCTGCCGCTGCGCCGCGCCGCCCAGATCTCGGTGCATACCTCCCCGCTCGCCACGCTCGGAGGCAAGGACGCGGGAGGCATGAACGTCTACGTCCGCGAACTTGCCTGCAACCTCGCTGGGCTGGGTCTGCCGGTGGACGTGTTCACGCGCCGCGTGTCCCCAGACACGCCTGAGGTGCAAACCCCCTGTCCGGGCGTCAACGTCATCGCCGTCGACGCCGGGCCGCCGGAGCCGCTGGACAAGAACGCGCTGTTCCCTTTCCTCCCTGAATTCGCCGCCAACATGGCGCTCTATTCGCTGCGCGAAGGAGTGCGCTACGACGTCGTTCACGCGCACTACTGGCTCTCCGGCTGGGCGGCAATGCTGGCGCGCCGCTACTGGGACACCCCGTTCGTCCAGATGTTTCATACGACCGCCCATATGAAAAATGCCGTCGCCGGCGCCGCCGATCGCGAAACCGATCTGCGCGCCCGCACCGAGCGGCAATTGCTGACCCTGGCTGATAGTCTCATCGCCGCCAATCCGGACGAGCGGGCCGATCTGGTTTGGCGGATGGGCGCGCCGAACTCCAAGGTGTGCACCATCCCGCCGGGCATCGATCTCACCCTGTTCTCTCCGCGTGACCGCGCCCTCTGCCGGGATGCGCTGGGTATCGCTCCGGAGGAGCGCGTCGTGCTGTTCTGCGGTCGCGTCGATCCGATCAAGGGGATCGACACCTTGCTGGAGGCTATCCAACTCCTGCGCGAGCGCGGCGCCGACCCGATGCCGACCGTGCTGTTCATCGGCGGCGACCTCGACGATGCCGGCGAGCCGACCGGGTCGCTCGCCAATGTCGCGCGGCAGGCACAGATGCTGGGCGTGCGGAATCGCTTCCGGTTTCTCGGCTCCCAGCCGCAAAACCAGTTGCCGGAGTTCTACAGCGCCGCCGATGTCGTCGCGGCGCCCTCCCGCTACGAGTCGTTCGGGTTGGTGGCGGTGGAGGCGCTGGCCTGCGGCGTGCCGGTGGTCGCGTCCCGGGTGGGCGGTCTGAAATTCACCATCGACGAAGGTTCGGCCGGGCTGCTGGTGGAGATGGGGTCCGGTCCGGCGCTGGCCGATGGGCTGGCGGCGCTGCTATATGACGACGCCCGCCGCGCCGCCTTCGCCGCGCGCGCCCGCGCATCGGTGGAACGCTTCGCCTGGCCCACCGTGGCTGACTCGATCGCGCACATCTATCAGCAATTGGCCAACGGTCGCCGCAGTAACCTCTGCCACGAGCGGCCGATTTTCGCCGAGCAGGCGTGAGGGCGAGTCACGAGTCACGAATGACGCACCGGGGGTCGGGTATTAGGCGTCAGCTGCGCGGCTGACGCCTAATACCCATCATTCGTGACTTCCGTTCAGCTACGCGCCATCGCGCGCGCTCGGGCTTTGACCGCCTCGGAACTCGCCTGCTTGGCGATGCGCTCCTGCGGAGTGACAACCCCGTCGGCCGCGTAGCGATCGGCGACCATCAGGTCGAACCCATGCACGCTGCTCTCGATCGCCGAGTAGCGCCCTGGCGTGTAGGCGCGCGACTTCGTGCCTCGCTGCTGCAATTCGCAGACAGACCAGTCCTGCCGGTTGGTTAGATCCCAAAATTCGATCGCGTCGCTAGGGTCGAAC
>JADLCW010000227.1 GCA_020847015.1 Thermomicrobiales bacterium
CGCGGGCGGCGCCCACTCTGCGAACGCGGAATACCGGCCCGATCGAGGTCGCCTGACCCCGATCGCAGGCGCCCCCCACCGTTTGCCTCGCCATGGCGGCGTCGGGTGTCGCGCAGTGGATCGCACGCCCCGCCGCCGGTCGGGAATTCGTTATGAACGACATGCGATTCGACACGCTCGCTCGCTTCGCCGGCGCATCATCGACCCGTCGCGGCGCTCTTGGCGCATTGGCCGGCGGCGCGCTGCTCGTCCTTGCGGGTGATGTTGCCGCGGACGATGCGCTCGCCAAACATCGCGCGCATCACAAAAAGCAGCACGCGCATCGCTGCGGCCACGGCAAGAAGCGCTGCGGCGCCCGGTGCATTCAGAAGTCGGCGTGCTGCAAGAACGGCGATTGCCCAGCCCATAGCGGCCAGATCTGCCGGAACGGGGCGTGCGGCTGCTCGCCGGGAGAAGAAGCGTCCGGCGGCGTGTGCGCCGTGAAACCGGATTGTCTGGGATACAGGGAGCCCTGTCTGACCGGTCTCGAGTGCTGCAGCGGGTTCTGCGCGACCGGGATTGGCGGCTCCCCCGACGCCATTTGCGGGGCATCCATTGGCGGCGCGCCGTGTCTGGCCGACACGGATTGCAGCCGCGGGGCCAAATGCGTCGGGTTTGTCTGCGCGGGCTGACGGCGGCGCGCGTCGCCGGAGGGATCGCGTCATGGTCGAACTCGGATACAAGCTCTCCTGCGAAGAGCACCCGCCGGACCACCTCGTCCGCTTCGCCGGGCAGGCGGAGGACGCGGGGTTTTCCTTCGCCTTGATCTCCGATCACTTTCACCCGTGGACCGGCAAGCACGGGCAAAGCCCGTTCGTCTGGACCGTCATCGGCGCCATCGCCGCGACGACGACCACGCTGCGTCTCGGCACGGGCGTCACCTGCCCGACCTTCCGCTATCACCCGGCCATCATCGCCCAGGCCGCCGCCACCGCCGCGCTGATGATGCCCGGCCGCTTCTTTCTCGGGGTCGGCAGCGGCGAGAATCTCAACGAGCACATCATCGGCGAGCGCTGGCCCGAAACCGAGGTGCGGCTGCGGATGCTGGATGAGGCGGTCTCGATCGTGCGGCTGCTGTGGACCGGCGAGAACCACAGTTTTCATGGCGACTTCTATACCGTGGTCAACGCCCGCCTCTACACCGTTCCCACCGACGAGATTTCGGTGATGGTCGCCTCCGCCGGGCCAAAATCCGCCGCGTTGGCCGGGCGCATCGGCGACGGCTTCGTCGGGACGGCGCCCGATCGCCGGACGATCCAGACCTTCGAAGCGAACGGCGGCGAGGGCAAACCGAAATATGGCGAGGTGACGGTCTGCTGGGCGGAGGAGGAGGAGCAGGCGCGCCGCACCGCCTTCGAGTGGTGGCCGACCGCGGCGCTGCCCGCCGAGCTTGGGCAGGAATTGCCGACCCCCTTTTACTACGAGCAGGCGGTGAAACTCGTCACCGAGGACGAAGTCGCCCGGCACGTCGTCTGCGGACCGGACCCGCTCAAGCACCTCGACGCGCTGCGCGAGTTCGAGCGGGCCGGCTATACCCACATCTGCGTCCATCAGGTCGGGCCGGATCAGGCAGGGTTTATGCGGTTCTATCAGGAGGAGATCCTGCCCGTTTTCGACGTCGCCACGACCGCGACGCCCGGACCCGGGTAGCGATCGGGAACGCGCCGGACCTGACGCGGCGCTGACCCGGCGCGGTATCCTCCGCCCATGACGAGCGAGGCGACGGAGACGCAGCGCAACAGGCGGGCGAGGCAGCCGTCGACGACCCGGCTGCTCGGTCCGCCGCTTGTCGTCTTCGCCGTTCACTGGCTGGTGATCCAGGCGGCGGCGACCGCGGCCATGCGCTTCGGCGTCGCCAACACCACCTCGCCCCCCTACGGCCAGATGCCGCCGCCGATGACCGGACTCGCCCACTGGATCGTCGAGCCGCTGCGGCAATGGGACGGTCTCTGGTACACCCTGATCAGCGAAACGGGGTATGTCGGCGGCACGCAGAGCGCCAAGGCCGCGTTTTGGCCGCTGTACCCCTGGCTGATGGACGCCGGCGCCCGCCTGACCGGTTGGCCGCCGGAGACGATCGGCTATCTGATCGCCAACATCGCCTTCGCGGTCGCGCTGGTGCTGCTCTATCGCCTGGTGCGGCTGGATTTCTCGGATCGGATCGCGCGGCGCACACTGTGGGCGCTCGCGTTGTTTCCGACCGCGTTCTTTTTTCAGGCGGTCTATACCGAGTCGCTGTTTCTGGTGTTGGCAGTGGCGGCGTTGTTGTCGGCGCGGATCGGGCGGTGGTGGCTGGCCGGCGTCTTTGGCGCGCTGGCGGCGCTGACCCGCTCCTACGGGGTGCTGCTGGGGCTGCCGTTCGCGGTGCTGCTCTGGCAGAGCTACGGCTGGAATCTGCGCCGCTGGTTTCCCAACGCCATCGCGGCGGCGCTGCCGCTGCTCGGTCCGGCACTGTTCGGATGGCGGCTGCAGCAGGTGCAGGGAAGCTGGCGCGCCTTCGTGGATGTGCAAGGTCAGTGGAATCGCTACCAGGCGATGCCGTGGGAGACGCTACGCTGCGCGATGGATTCGTGCTTCGCGCTCGGCGGTGAACCGGATGGCGCGGCCTGGGCGTGGGTGGGCGCGGCGATCACTCACCCGGCGGCGATCGCCACGCCGGCGTGGCGCATCGCGGCGGCCAATAGCGACACGCTGGAATTGCTGCTCACGGTGGTGTTTCTGATCCTGGCCGTCGTCGGGTTGCGGATGCTGCCGGCGTGGCAGAGCGCCTATGTCATTCCAGGGCTGGTGATTCCCCTCTTCTCGCCGTCGCAGGTCCACGCGCTGATGAGCATGCCGCGCTTCGCGCTGCCGCTATTTCCGCTGTTCATCGTGCTGGCGATGCTGCTGCGGCCTCGGCCGCTGGCGCTCGCCGCTCTGATCGGCAGCAGCATCCTGCTCGCGTTGCTGACCTTCCAGTTCGCGCAGTGGTACTGGGTGAGCTGAAGCCGGAGCCGAGGCGTCGGGCCGGAGCGTCGGCAGGGTGGGCGCGCAGACTTCGCTTCCCGGCCCTCGTCGTGTCTTGACTTCCCGGCTCCTCGACCGCTCGACTCGTTCTGCCAACTCCGCGATCAGCGCCGCGATGCCCGCGTCCAATGCGCATTCCCAGATCACCCGCGTTTCCCAGCCGAGAGCAGTCAATTCAGTCTGACGGGCAGTGTCGCGGGCGACGTTGCGAGCGATTTTGCGCTCCCAATAGTCGCGATTGGCGGCCGGCATGCGCGAGCGCTTGCACCCGTGCCAGTGCCAGAAACAGCCGTGGACGAACACGGCCAGCCGGTGGCGTGGGAAGACGAGATCCGGCGTGCCGGGCAAGTCGGCGCGGTGGAGACGGTAGCGAAAACCGGCGCGATGGACGGCGCGGCGCACCGCCAGTTCCGGCGCGGTGTCGCGGGAGCGCACCTTCGCCATGATCTGGCTGCGGCGTTCGGGGGCGACGTTGTCGGGCATGGCGGCTCGCTTGACGCGGCCGCGCTCAATCGGCGACCGCGGCCAGGGATTTCGGTACGGGCGATGCGGCGGCAAGCCGGGGTGCAAGCGGCTGGCCGAGCAGGAATGACGGCGCCGCGCGCGCCAGCGGGGTTAGCAGATGCTTGCCCAGCCAGGCCACCGCCGGCGCCGCCACGCCGTCGCCCATGGCATGGTACGCCGCGTTGTAGGCCGACGGCAGCCGGAAATCATCCGGCAGCCCCATCAACCGCGCCGCCTCGCGCGGCGAGAGCAACCGGGAGCGGATCGCGCCGCCCTCCACGATCAGAACCGTCTGCCGGCTGGAACCGCCGGTCGCCGTGCGCAGGCAGCCGGCGACGCCATCGAAGCGCACTTCGGCGCGTTGGCGGCCGTCACGGGTGCGCTTGTAGAGCAACCCGACGCGCCGAGTCGATGCCGCGCCGGCGCGTTCCACCTTGGCCCGGTTGACCGGGGTCATCATCTCCAGCAGGCGTGTCGTTTCCGCCGGCGGATGCCAGTCGACGCCGACCGGGTCGTCTTCGATCAGGTCGGCGACGCGCGCCGTCATCGGCGGCGGAACGGGGAGTCGCCACCAAACCCAGCGCTGGCGCAGCGAGCCGGGGAGACCATCATGAGCGCGGCGCAGCGATGCGGTGAGCCAGGGACCGGGCTCCGGTTCCGGCGCGGCCAATGCGCCGAGCGGCAGGCGAGCGTCGACGGCGACGATGAAGACGCGCGGGCGCGACTGCGGCAGAAATTGAACGGCGTCGATCACCAGGGCGCCGAAGCGCAGATCGAGCTCGGCCAGCGCTTCGCCCAACGCCGCGAAGTCGGGACCGCTCAGCAGCCCAACCACATTTTCCACGACGACGAGCGGCGGCCGGGTTCCCGTCGCATGCAAATCGCGCAGGAGGCGCCAGAACGGCCAGAACGCGCCGCTCCGCGTGGCCGAGAGACCGCGTCGCCCACCAGCCAGCGAGAGATCCTGACAGGGAAACGACGCCCACGCCATCGCGACGCCAGTGGTCGGGAGATCGGCGGCGGCGACGGCGGCCACATC
>JADLCW010000228.1 GCA_020847015.1 Thermomicrobiales bacterium
CGCCGACCCCATCTTCGCCAGGTCGCTGGCGATTTCCGGAACGGCGCGCAAGGCCAGCGCAGCGATGGTCAGCGTCGGGTTGCCGGTGCCGGTGGTGGGGAACAGACCAGACCCCGCCAGCCACAGATTCGGGTGATCCCAGGCGCGACCGAACGAGTCCGTCACCGAGGTCTTGGCATCGTCGCCCATCCGATGCGTGCCCATGATGTGGCCGGCGCCCTGAATCTGGTCGACATGAGTGATGGAACTGACGCCGACGGTGTTGAAAATCTGCGTGAATTGCTCCCGCGCCGCCGCCAACCCCTGCATCGAGTAGTCGTCGATGACGTAGTGAACCTCGGGTCGCGGCAGCCCGATGGCGTCGGTTTTGTCGGAGAGAGTCACCCGCGAGTTCGGGTCCGGCAACTGCTCGGTCAAACCCGCCATGCGGACCGCGCGCAGATTGGTGGCGGTGATGCGCTCGTACAGATCCACACCCCAGACGCCTTGCTCGATCAATTGCCGCGCCATGCCGACCGGGTCCATTCCCGGCCACGACCAGCCGTCGTTGCCGATCTCGATGCGGAAAGAGCTGCGCTCTTTGCGCCAGTCGCCATCGCGCAGGGATTCGATGCCGGCGGTGGAAAGCGGCGCGCGGTAGGGACCCATGGGATCGTTGGCCAGCGCGTAGGAGAGTTGGCTGGGGTGGTCCATCAGGTTGCGCCCAACCTGGTCGCTGGTGTTGGCAAGCCCATTAGGCAGCGCGTCGCTGCGCGACATCAGCAGCAGCTTTGGCGTTTCGATGGCGTGAGCGGCGACGACGACGATCCGGGCGGTCAGCGTCGTGTCCTTGCCCTCCGGATTGCGGTAGTGGAGCGCGGTGATGCGGCCATCGGCGCCGGCGTCGAGTTTGAAAACGACGGCGTTGTCGCGAATCTCCGCCCCAGCCGTCTTCGCCATCTCGACGTGCACCGTCGCGTCGTACTTGGCTCCGATGGGGCACATCGGAATGCAAAAGGCGTTGCCGCAGCACTGCGGGCGACCGTTGAATCCCTCCTTCACGCTGACCCGCGCCTGCGGGGTCGCGGTGACGTTCAGACCGAGCGTCTGAGCCGCTTTCGCGAATTGCGTGTCGCCCCACGTCAGCGGGTGGGGCGGCATCGGGTACGGGCCGCTGCGAGGCGCGCCGTTGTCCTCCTCGGCGTCGCCGGCCACGCCAATGGTGTTCTCCGCCACCAGGTACCACGGTTCGAGGTGATCGTAGGAGATGGGCCAATCGAGCGCGACGCCGTAGGTGGATCGCATGCGGAAATCGTTCGGCACGAGTCGAATGGCGGTGCCCAGCCAGTGCCACGTCGTTCCCCCAACCTGCCGCTCGTAGTTGCTGGCGAAGTCGTTGGGGCCGGTCTGCACGAAATAGCTGTTGGGATCGAGCAGCGAGGGGATCGGCGCCCACGGCGAAACAGGGTAGGGCGATTCCGGCAGCGAGGTGGTCAGCGAGGCGAAGGCGTTCGGCACGCCCTGCGCGCGGTCGAACACCGGCCCCGCCTCCAGCACGATCGTTTTCGCCCCCGCGCTCGCCAGTTTCCAGGCGATCAGCGCTCCGGCGATGCCGCTGCCGACCACCGCCACGTCGCAATCGAAGTCTGCCGCTCGGGCCATCGGGCGTTTCCTCCCTTGTCGGATCGGTCGCCGATTTTGGATCAGGTGTTGGCCGGCGCGAGCGGCTTGATCGAAGGAGGATCGGCCCACGCGCCATAGGCTTTGCAGATGGCCCAGGTGGGGGTGTACATCGCCTGCCAGGCGGTCAACCCGTAATAGGCTGTGGAGCGGTTGGCGATTGGGTCGCCTCCGAAAATGCCGGCGTACCAAAAGAGCAGGATGGCCTGGCTGGCGGCCTGTCGCTGCGGCGAAACAACGTCGGCTCCGCCCGACACGCCGGCCGCGCGCGCTGTGACGGGTTGCGGTGTCGCTGCGGGCGTCGCTTCCGATGTTGCGGAAGCTGACAGCCGGGGATCGACCGGCGGCGAGGCCAGCAGTTCGTCGAGACCTTGCTTCAGAGCCGGGTCGGCGGCGAGCAGATGCCAGAGCATCGTCGCTTGATCCGCGTTGAAGTTGCCGCCGCCGCTGAGCGTGCGTGATACCCCGATGAGCGCATCGAGATCCTCTTTGGCGACCGGGGCGGGGATCGGGGTGGCCGACTGCGCGCCGCCAGCGAGCGGCAGTCCCAACCCGGTCAGCACGGCGAACGAGCCGGCGCCGGCCAGCAACCGCCGGCGCGAGAGCTCGACGAGAATGTGCCGGTCGATCGTCTGCTCGCGTGTCGGCTCGTCCATTCGCCCCCCTCATGACGCCGTGCGGTCTGTTTCAGCGTGATGACGCGGCGCCGGTCGCTCGTCTGGCGGACGCCGCCGGTCGTCCTGGTGCGGGGGCCATCATACGACGCCCAGGCCGAGACCGCGCGCCAAGTCGCTACAACTCGGGCGGAGCCGGGATCGTACCGGCCTCGGGCGTCGCGCCGGCAGCGCCGACTGGCGACCCAGCGCCCAATGGCGGCAGCGGCGGCAAAAGCGGCAGACGCAGCACCGCGTTGGCCCCGATGTCGGTCACCAGCAGATCGCCGTCCGGCCCGATCGCCACTCCCACCGGGCGGTCGAGTTGCTCGCTGCCCGCCCGCTGCAATGTCTGCCGCACCATGCCGTCCGGAGCGAGCGCGGTGATGATGCCGAGTTCGGAGGCGCTGGCGTAGATCGTTCCATCAGAACCAATGGCGATGTAAGGCTGGAAGGCAGGTCGGGCTCCGGTCGGGTCCGGAGCCGGCCACGCCCCGACCGGGATCTGCCGCACCGGCGCCCCTTCCAGTGTGAACGCGGCGATGCGCGCGTTGCCGGAGTCGGCGACGTAGATGTCGCCGTCCGGCCCCAGCGCGATGCCGACCGGTTCGATGAGCTGACCCGGGTCGCTGCCATACCCGCCGAAGGCGCGCACGAACGCGCCGTCCGGAGTGAATACCTGCACCCGTTCGTTGCCGGTGTCGGTGACATAGATGGCGTCGGCGGCGACGGCGATGCCGCGCGGCCCGAAGAACGCGCCGGGGTTCAGATCGACATTGGCCGGGTCGTCGCCATTGTCGGTGGCTTCGCGACCGCCGGCCGGGGAGATCGGACCGCCCAGCTCCAGTTGCACGGCGCCAGTTGCGTCGAGCGCCACCACGCGGTGGTTCCAGGTATCGGCGACGTAGACGCGCCCATCCGGCCCCACGGCAATGCCGGTGGCGCCCAGCCCCGGTCCCACTCGCGCCAGATTCAGCCCGACATTGGCGCCCCACGCTCCGAGAAATGCGCCGGAGGCATCGAAGCGCTCGACGCGGGAGTTGCCGCTATCGACCACGTAGATCGTGCCGTCGGGGGCGGCGGCGATGCCAATCGGCTCGTCGAATTGGCCCTCCGCCGCGCCGGGTCCGGGTCGATCGGCGAGCGAGTAGGGACCGCCCGCCGCAGCCTGCTCCGGCGCGGTGGTCGAGGTCTTTGCAGCCAGATCGGCGTTCAGACCAACGGTCACGGTCGAGGGCAGAGGTGGCGCGGCCCCCTCACGGTAGAGCAGGAAGCGAACGCCATCGATCCATTCGGGCGGCAGCAGCACTCGCCGCAACACACCGGCCAGATCCGGGTGGCGATAGATATCCGGCACGCCGACGAGATTGGGCACGGCGCGCGGCGCGTAGCCAGCCGCCGTGACGGCGTCCGCATCGGGGGAGATGACCACCTCGGCCCCGGTCGATGCCGCATCGCCCGCCGGCAGCACCGCTGCCTCCGGGAATGAGCGGAAGTACCAGCGCCACGGCCATTGGACCCGCTCGTCGATGGCCACGCTCAGGGCATGGCTGCCGGTCGGATCGCGCACCGAACCGTCGAGCACCCCGGTATCGCGCGCCAGCCGCATCAGATTGCCGACTTCGGGACGCACCGCGCCGGTCGGCGCCTCCCGGGCCAGCAACTCGGTTCCGGTCCCGGCGCGGTCGAACGAGAGCAGAATCGCCGAGCGCAATCCGAACGCGCCCAGCAGCAGCGCCAGCAGGAGCGCGGCGATGCGACCGACTTGGTCGCCGTGGCCCTCGACCCGCTCGATCCCGGTCAGCCGCCAGATGGCGTAGACCAGCGGCATCAGCGCCAGCATGGCGACGAGAGCGGCCGGCAGCGCGCCGACCTGAGATCCGAGCGGCTGGTTTACCCGCCCCAACAGGATGCCGATCGCGAC
>JADLCW010000229.1 GCA_020847015.1 Thermomicrobiales bacterium
GCAAGAACCCCCCAGCGAAAGCCTTGGCGCGGCGGTCCATCTGCGACCGGGACCAGCGCTCCGCGCGGGACTGACCCGAATGCCGCGCGATGCGCCGGCGCGCAGCGTGGGGCGGCGCATGCGCCCCGAAACCCACGCGGTCGGGAGCGCTCACACCGCCCCCGGGACGCCGCGCGGATACCCGAGGACGACGCCGCCCGATCGTCATCACGCCTCGCCATCCCACCCCGCCAGCGCCGCGCGCCGCGCCGTCCGCGCTGGGACGACCGCGCGCATCCGCGCCGCGCGTGATTCCGGTCTGCCCGCCACGCTTCGCCGGCGCGACCGCGCGCCGCACGCCATCTCGACCGCCTGCCCGCTCGCCGCATGGGCGCGGTTCGCGCTTTCACCCGGAGGTTCCGCTCATGAAGATCGATCCGACGACTGTCCCGCTGCTCGGGCCGCCTACCGCCACCGCCGCGCAAGCGCTGGCCTACGCCCGCGCCCGAGGCGCGCAGCGTCCCCAGGAGGTGGCCGCCTTCATCGCCGAGCTGTGGCGACTGGGCACGGCGGCCGGCTACGACCCGGCGGTCGTTTTCGCCCAGTTCTGCGACGAAACCGGGGTCGGCGGCAGCGCGGCGTGGGTCAGCCGGCTCAACCCCGGCGGGCTGGGCGTCACCGACGCCGGCGACCAGGGCATCGGATTCCGCACCGGGACCGACGCCGCCCGCGCCATGCTGACCCACCTCTCCACCTACGTGCGCGGCTACGACCCCGCTTTCTGGCGCTATATCGATCTGGATGCGCGCTATCTGGAACCGCTGAAACGCGGCTGGGGCGCGAGCGTGCGCGCGCTGGCCGATCTGGGGGGCGGCAAGTGGGCGACCAACCCGCGTTACGCCGCCCAGATCGCCGACCATCTGGCGGCGATTCGGGTCATCGCCCCCGAGGGCGCCGCAGCGAGCGCACCGACCGGCAGCGGCGGCGCAACCCGCCCGGCCGAACCGCCGCCCGGTCTCATCTGGTTCGGCACGGGGAACTTTCACCCCCGCCCCGAGGGGCAGCGCCCGGAGGCGATCGTCTTTCACGTCACTGACGATCTCAGTTTCAGCAACGTGCGCACCCATTTCCAGAACCCGGGCAGCCGCGCCTCGGCGCATTTCGTGGTCGACCGCGACGGCGCGATCGGGCAATTCGTGGCGACCATCCATGCCGCCTGGACCAACGGCGACATCGCCAACCCGCGCCCCGATCTGCCGTGGCTCGTCGGGGCGGTGGCCCGCTGCCACGACCCGGCGCTGCGCCCGACGGCGCGCGGCAATCTGAACGACTTCTGCGTCACCATCGAGTCGGTCGGCAAACCGGGGCAGCCGTTCCCGGCGGCGCAGGTGGAGCGGGTCGCCGCGCTGACCCGCTACCTGCTGGCTCGCTACCCGACGATTCTCCCGCGGCGCGGGCGTCTGCTGCGCCACAGCGACATCAACGCGGTCAGCCGCGGCTATTGCCCGGGGCCGTCCTTTCCGCTGCGCGACATCATTCTGGCGGTGGGCGGGGACCCGAACGATCTGAGCTGAACCGAAGCAGACGCCCGTCGCGCCGCGTGCGGGAGCCGCGCCCGTTGGGCGGCGACCCGCGCGACCGGGGCTGAAGCGAGTGTCGGAGGAGGGGAGCTGATGACGGAGCTGATGATTCTCGGCGCGCCGGTGGCGGCGCTGACCGGGGGGTTGGTGGAACTGAGCAAGCGCGCCGGCTTGCCGACCCGCTGGGCGGGGGTGGCGGCCATCATCTGGGCGACGGCGCTGGTGATGCTGGCGGATGTGGCCGGCATCACCGGAGCGGCGGGTCCGCCGGACGCGCGGCGAGCGGCCGGCTGGCTGTTGGCCGGGGGGGTCTCCGGGCTGGCCGCGGCCGGCTTGTACAGCCAGGCGCGCCGCCTCAGCGGCAGCGCGGCGACCGAGCGCGGGTGAGCGCGTCTGGCGGCCGCCGAGCCGGTGTTCTGCCGCCCGGCGATGGCGGTCCCGAACACTCAGCCCGGTTTGCAGCCCCTGTCGGCGGCGGAGCCGGTCTCCTGCCGCCGGCCAGCGCGGCAGCGCTGCCAGGAGCGTGCGCGGTCGCCGCCACGGAGCGCTCGCGCGGCCATGGCCGAGGCCTGCGCCACGACCAGCGCATCGGGAGCGCCCACGCACCCATGAGCGCGACGGCACAGGAGCAGCCGGTTGCTCGCATGGACGAGGAGCACCTGTGCGCCCGTGGGCGGGGCATTGAACGCCAGCGGCTCGGGCGGCGTGATGCGTGATGACGGAGCGCCCGCGAGCGCAGCGCCGCGATCGTCGCCGCCGCGCCGGATTCGATGAGGCGGACGCGCCGGTGAGCGCGGCGCAGGACGGGTATTGCGCCCAGCCGCCGGAGTGTTCGCGCGGCCATCGGTGCGGTGAAGATCGCTCGGCTGCCCGGCACGCGCACCGCGCCACCACCCCGTGCGGTGCTCCCCTCGCCCGCCGCGCCGTGCCGGCAGACATCGTGCCGAGCGATGACCGAGCGCCCGCGTCGCCCCGAATCGTCCTTCGCCGTCGCACCCGGGCAGGCCGCAAAACGCCCCTCAGGCGATCCGCTCGGATGGCGAATGGCGGTCGGCGCGCAGCGCCCGGTCGTGGGTCCGCTCGGCGCGGTCGCGCTCGCGAGGCGCTTCGGGGTCGCGGGCGACGGGTGCGATCTCCGGACGGTGCGCGCGCGCAGCGAACGCCGGGCCGCGTTTGCCGGCGGTGTCCTTGTCCTTCTTGCCGGTCGGAGCGTCCTTCCCCTTGCGACGGCGGGTGCGCGCCCGGCGAGCCACCCGCATGGCGCGGTCGGCCGCCGCGCGCTGGCGGTGCGCCTGTTTGCCGAGCGCATCCTCGATGCGGCGCAGGCGACTGTCGAGATCGGAAAGCTGGCGGTCCAGCTTGTTCTCCTCGGCTTCGACGAACAGCGTCGCCAGATTGGCGGTGAGCAACCCGAACAACCCGATGCCGAGAATCATCAACCCGATGCCGATGGTGCGGCCGGTGGGCGTGAGCGGGTAGCGATCGCCATAGCCGACCGAGGTGACGGTGGCGACCGCCCACCACAGCGCATCGCCATAGGTGCGGATCGTCGCCGCGGAATAGGCGCGCTCGGCTTCGAACACCAGATCGGCGGCGATGGCGACGACCAGAAACGCGGCGACCAGCAGGTACAGCAACCCGCGCCGACTGATCAGCCGGCGAAACCCGATAACCGCCCGCGCCCCGGCGGCCAACCCCCACCAGACGCGAAACGTCCGCCCCAGCAGCAACGGCTGGGCGGCTGGCAGCAGCACGATGACGGCGTCGCTCCAATGGCGGCGCAGATAGTCGCGCCGGTTCGGATTGAGCAGCAATTGGGCGGCGAGCACGATGGTGAAGACGCCCCACAACACGTAGCCGGCTCCCACCACCAGCGACTGGGCCAGCGGCGACAGCGTCAGTTCGTAGGGGGCGAGCACCAGCGGAGCCATCAGCACCGCAATCAGCGTCAGGGGCGCCTGGGCGTACCGCTCCAACGCCGCCGAGGCCGCCGCGCGCGTCTCCGGCGCCCACCAGCGGCGAGCGGGCGACCCGGTGGGCGTCTGCGTGGCGGGCAGCGGCTGAAGAGCGATAGGGCGACTCCTGAGCGCGACGAGCGGAGCGCGGAACATGTCGCATGCGCCACCGACGAAACGTCGGAATTGGCGAAAGCCATTCTCGCAAGCATCCTATCACGCGTGCTTATACAAACACAAGAGAGGAACCAGACGCGATTATCCTACCGAACGTCATCAATGCGTTCGCGGTCGTTTCCGCGTTCCCCCGTGCGCTCGACCCGCGTGGCGGCAACCACCCACCACCAACCGAAGCCCGGCGCGGGCAATCGCCGGTCGAGCCGGCGCGCCCCCGCCAGCACGGCCGCGTGGCGATCCCACCCCGGACCGCCCTCCCGCCAACCGCCGCGCAGCAGCGCGACCAGCCGCGCCGCCTCGGCCAATCCGATGCCGCGCCGGCGGACCGCAGCGGGGCGAAACCCCGCCGCTCGCAGCAGATCGCGCAGATCGGCGGGGTGATAATGACGCCGCCAGCCGAGACCGCGCGCCTCCGGCAAGCGCGCTCCGCGCCCGGTGGCGTCGCGCAGATAGCGGGAGACATTCACCGCATCCAGCCACGCCAGCGGCCCCCGTGCGGGAACCCGCAGCAGCAATTGGCCGCCCGGCCGCAGCGCGCGCGCCGCCTCGGCGAGCGCGGCTTCCTCATCCACCACCAACGCCAGATCGTCGAGCACGACGAGATCGTAGGCCGCCGCCGCGACCGGCCAGCGCAACCCCGGCGGTCGCCACGGTTCGCCCGGCGGCGCGGCCATGGGACCGAGATCGAGCGCGCAGCGGTCGCGCCAGCGACCGCGGCGTGCGGCGACATCGCCGCCGACGCGCAGGATGCGGCGGCGGGCAAACGGGCGGGGCATGGGCGACGGTGGCCTCCGAAAACGGCGACGCGGGGCGCGGTTCGCCCGGCGCATGACACAATAGCGCCCAGCGCGCCGCCGTGGGAGATCGCCAGCCCGATGCCCGAGGAATCCACCCTGCACCCGTTCGATGAGGAGACTGTCCGCCGCTACGTGGCGGCGGTGCGAGGCGACGCCGCCCCGGAGACGGTCGTGCCCAACGATCCGAACTGGAGCCGCCGCGTGGTGGAGCGGGCGCGGGCGGGCTACGCGCGGGCGGTCGCGGGCGACGAAGCGGGCGCGAACGCGGTCAGCCTGGGGTTGGCGCGGGCGCTGGCGGCGCTGCAACCGACCTTCGTGCTGCCGGGCGCGGCGCTGACCCCGTGGGAGGCGCGCATCGACCGCGGCGTCGGCATGCTGATGCGCCCACCTTCGCGGTTGTTCGGCGAAGCGGGGTTGGCCGTGCCGGCGGCCCGCGCCATGCCGATTCGGCTCGATCCGGGAGCCGGGATGATGGGCGGCGCGTTCGTGCCGGCCCGGCTCGTGCCGCAATTGCGCGCGCAACTGGAAGCGCGAGAAGCGCGACTGGTGCGGCGCATGACCGCCGCGGAGATGGACGGCGTCGCCCTCTACGGGCAGATGCTGACGGCCGCCGCCTACGCCGAGGAGCGCGGGCTGGGGTTGTACGAAGCGCTGGACGCGGTGACGCCGGGGGAGCGGGACGCGAACCCGGCCGCCGCGATCGTGCTGCTGCCGGATCGCCAGCGGCTGGACCCGGCGCTGCGCCACCGGCTGGAGGAGGCGGCCAAACCGCCCAGGAAACCGGGGTTGATCGCCCGCTTGCGTGGTCGCTCCGCCGACCCGCCGGGTCCGCCCCCGGCGCGCTGAACGCGGCGTCACGGCAGCGCCGCCACCAGCCCTCGCCGGCGCCCCGGCGCCATCCCGAGCAGGTGCGAAGCATCGTGCGACGATCGCGCCGCGTTCCGGAACGATCCGCGAACGGCGCTCTGGCGATCTGGGAAAGCCAAGATCCCTCGTCGCCGACATCCTTTGCATTCGCCTGGCGCCGCAGCCCGGCGCAGCCGTAGGGTCGGCGAGGCGCTTGATGGTGTTCGCCCGCGTACGCGCCGCGCGCCGGACGCCAGCGCCCCGGCGCCGTCGTGGGGTTGGCGAGGCTCTGCCGCCCCCGGGTCATCCTGAGCGGACGCGAAGGATCTCGGTCGCCTGGCGCGCTTTTCGCGAGCGCACGAACCCCGCTCGCCTTGTCGGACGCGCGATCGCGAC
>JADLCW010000230.1 GCA_020847015.1 Thermomicrobiales bacterium
GGCGGGATTTCTTCGATGTGTGGCTGCCCAATCTGGCGCCGAGCGAAGCGCTGTTGAAGGCGGGACTTGCGGTGGCGGACGAGCGCGGCTGGAAGTCCTTCGCGCGCCGGTATCGCAGGGAAATGGCCGCGACCGAGCCGCGCGCGCTGATCGCGGCGCTGGCCGCGTTGTCGCGGCAGGCGAACTTCGCGGTGGGCTGCTATTGCGCGGATGAATCGCGTTGCCATCGCGCGTTGCTGCGGGAGCTGCTGAAAGAGCAGGGAGCGGAGATACGTTGACGCGTTGACGCGGACTGGCGCCGCCGACAGGGATACAGCAGACTGGCCTCGCGCGTGTGCCAGAGGAGGGTGCGCATGTCTCAAGATGCACAGGGATGTGTACGGTTTCTTGCTTCGCTGTCGATGCTTCTGCTGCTCGCGTCCTGCGGCGGCGGTGGTGCCACGGGCTCGTCCGGAAGTTCTGGTGGCGGCGGAGGATCCGGGGGCGGCGGGTCTGGCGGCGGTGGCGCCGCGACAGTGCTGAACACCTGGGGTCCGGTTGCCGGGTTTGGCAGTCTCATCGTCAACGGCGTCGAGTTCGACACCAGCGGCGCGACGGTCACCATCAGCGGTGCGCCCGCATCCATCGACGAGCTCAAGACAGGGCACGTGGTCCGGATCCGATCCGGCGCCGCCAGCAATGGACGGGCCACCGCCACGCGAGTCGATTTCGACTACGACGTGGTGGGCCCGATCCTGAACAAGAATTCCTTCAATGGGGACCTGGACGTGATGGGGCAGCGCGTCTTCGTCACGGGCACGACCCTATACGGTGGAGCGGTCAGCGCCGAACCATCGCTCCAGAAAGACTTCGCGATCGGCGACATCGTCGCGATCAGTGGCCATCAGATTTCCGTGGGCGATCCGCCCGATCAGAACTACATCATCGCCACCCGCATGGAGAAGCTGGCAGCGGCTGCGACGTATCGTGTGACGGGCAAGGTTTCCAACTTCGACGCTCAGAGACGGCGCTTCGATATCCATAAGCTCGCCGTCGACTTCAGCAGCGCGACAACCTCCGGATCGCTGACCAACGGCCAGTGCGCGACCGTCGCGGGTCGTTCGCTACAGCCACCAAACCTGACGCCGGCGTCGACGCTGGTCGCTGACTCGATCAAAGCGCATGCCTGTGTCTTCGCGGCACAGGCGAACGAACGCGCGCTGATCGACGGATGGCACGCGCTCCTGGCGTTTCGCAATGACGTTTCATTCGACATCGGGCCCTTTCCGATCTGGTTCACCGATGGCGTCACGAAGTTTGACTACGACGTCGCGCCGAGCGGCGGCGTAACGTCCCGCGTCGTGACCGTGGAAGGTGTGTTCGACTCCAAGGGCATCCTGCAGGCGGAACGGATCCGCGTTCGGGACCGTGACGCACTCGTGGTGCGCGGTCCGGTCGAGGGCAACGGGACCGCACTCCGAATTCTCGGCATTTCCGTGCTGCTGCGACCCGAGACGCGCTTCGAGGATCGCAGCTCGCAGGCCTTACGGACCTACGGCGCGTCGCACGTCCGGTCCGGAGACGTCATCGAGGTCCACGGCTACGTCGGTAATGAGCCCAATACCGTCTATGCGACCTGGGTCCAGCGGCGTGACCCGGGCCTAGCGTATTACGTTCGAGGATATCCGGAAAATGTCGATGCTACGGGGCTCACAATCCTCGGCGTCCGCATGGCGGTTGACGGCCAGACGCAAGTCATGAGGTTGGACGGGGACCTGTTCGGTGATGTGCAGAATACACTGGAGGCGATCGCGGTCACCAGCACCAACGGGCAGCATCAGGTGGGCGTGTGGTGCGATGCGCCGTGCGCACCGTTCGTTGTGGATGTGATACGCGATATCGGCAGCATCGACTGGCTCTGGTAGACGTCGTCGTTTCTTGGGTTTTCCGCCGGTAACTCGTTCCCCGGTCGTGAGCGATCTCATCGACGATCGCGAGTCATGCGCTCGATACGACTCGACGTCTTTCGGCTGAGACCGACGGCTGACCGTGCGGCGGTCGACGCCTGGATTGTCGGCCGCAGTGAGCGGTGCCGCGACGGTCGTCCGGAGGTGGTGTTCGTCATGAAGCTCCGGCTGCCGCCCGGGGCGAGTGCGCAGCAGGCGCGCGATCTCGCGCTCGAGTATCTGGATCCAGCGTAGTTCCGGCACCACCGTGCCGTGCCCGCTCAACGGAGTGAGCGACGCGGTTCTCTCGTCGAAGTAGAAGTCAGACGGTCGTCGACTTCGTTGCCACCACCCGTTCCCAACTGACGTCGCGACCTCGACGCTGCGCGTCCCGGGAGCGTCTGGCGCGGGTGTCGGAAATCCACGCCGATCGGATCGCGCAGGACGGCGCCGCGAGACGCAGGGCTATGGCCCCGCGCGGGTGAGTTATTGCGCGTTCGCACCACAAATGCGGGCTTGCCGGGCCGCGCCCGTCGCGGCAGCGCCAGCGCACTCGCGGGATATCTCGTGATTCGCAGCAGAAATCCGCAAACCGGTTGGAGGCTCGCCGCCGGAGCATCGGCCGCCACAACCGGCACTGGAGAGGGGATCGGCGATGAAGCGGCAGCGGACGGCTCGGCAGACGAGTGGCGTGGTGGCGGGAACGCTCGTGCCGGTGGGCGTGGCGCTCGCGCAGGCGAGTCCATTCGAGGCGGGAACGACTGCCTTCCAGGCATCGTTCCTGACCATGCTGACACCGGTCGCGGTCATCGCCGTGATGGTGCTGGGGGTCGCGGCGCTGTTCAGCCGGATCTCGTGGAGCTGGGTGGTCGCCGGTATCGCCGGCATTGCACTGGTGTTCGGCGCGCCGCAGGTGGTGGATTGGGTCCGTGGATTGTTTGGCGTGTGAGAGACGACGGATGCTGACAACGCGCGCAAGCGCTCCGTCGCCGACAGCACACGAAGGGCTTGTCATGCGGGGAGTCCGCGGGGAGCTCGGCATTGAACGCGGAGACTGAAGCCGGCCTCATTGCCGACCCGCTGTTCGTCGGCGTCACCCGGCCCGCGATGGCGTTCGGCGTGACGTACTCGGCGCTGCTCGTGAACGGGCTCGTCACCCTTGAACTCTTCCTGCTGACCCGCAATCTGCTGTGGCTGCTGCTGTTCGCGCCGTTGCATGCGCTGGCGTGGTTGTTGTGCCAGGCGGAGCCGCGCATCTTCGATCTGCTGCTGTTGTGGGGGCGGACGCACGGTGCCGGATCGTCGGTGGGCGAGCGCGGCCGGCGGGCGAATTCGTACTGCCCGCTGGCGGTGGACTTACCGAACGCGGCGGGTCGCCGCCGCGCGATGAACGTCGCCGGGGTCGTCGCGTGATGGCCGCGGTGTTCCGACCGCGGGCGGTGGTCTCGACGGCGCGACATGTGCCGTATGCCGCGCTCGTCGACGAGCGCGTGGTTCGAACCGTGCACGGCGATCTGGTGCAGACGCTGCGGTTGAGCGGCGCGAGCTTCGAGAGTGCCGACGATGCGAGCATCAACCGCTGGCACGAGCAGCTGAACGCGCTGTGGCGCAACGTGGCCTCGCCGCAGGTCGCATTCTGGGCGCATGTCATCCGTCGCCGGGAGCAGGGCTATCCGGCGGGCGTCTGCGCCGCGGGGTTTGCCGCCGAGCTCGACGCGGCGTATCGACAGCGGCTCAC
>JADLCW010000231.1 GCA_020847015.1 Thermomicrobiales bacterium
CCGTGATGCCCGTATCCAGGGAGTCGGACAATAGCGTCATTGCCTGCCCTGCGCGATCGCGCCGCACCAGAACGCCAAAGATTGGATACGATGGATCTTAGGAGACGCCAAGAGTGTCTGTCAATAGCTCATTTTGACGTGGATTGGATATTGTATCCAGTATGCCGCCATCATGGAGATGGCCGGGGCCGCGCGCACCGCACGCCGCCGGTGGACTTCACCGCGCCGGCGGCGGTTTCAGGAGATGGCCGCGACGAGATGCCGGCGCCGCGCTGCCCACGGCGAGTTCAGACCAGGAAGCGCCCCTCCGCGAACACCTTGCGGCCGTCGAGCTCGATGAACCCTTCTTGCCGTAGATCCTTCACGATGTCCCAGTGCAGCGCCGATTGGTTGACGCCGCCGCATTCGGCGTAGGCGCGCCCCAAGGCCAGGTGGATAGTGCCGCCAATTTTCTCATCGTACAGAATGTCGCCGACGAAGCGGTCGATGCCGAAGTTGACCCCGACGCCGAATTCGCCGAGGCGGCGCGACCCGGCGTCGAGATCCAGCACCTGCCGCAGGAACTCCTCGCCCGATTGCGCCGAGGCGGCGACGACCTCGCCCGCGTGAAACTCCAGCGTGATGCCCTCGATGATCTGGCCGGCATAGCTCGCGGGAAACTCAAAGGCGATGCGCCCCTCGGCGCTGTCATCCACCGGCGCGGTGTAGATCTCGCCGTCCGGCATGTTGATTCGCCCGTCGCCGGCAATGTAGGTGCGGCCGGCGGTGGAGAAGCTGAGATCGGTGTCGCGCCCGCAGATGCGCACGCGGGTCCCGGCCTGGAACGCCTGGCGGAGCTCCTCGTAGCGCTTGGCTTCTTCCGCCCAATCGCGCAACGTAGCATTGAAGAAAAAGGCCATCATGCCGCCGAGATCCATACCCGCCTGCTGGGCGAACGACTCATTGGGCACGCGCACCAGCGCCCAGCGCGTGCGCTCATTGCGCAGCGCCGAAATCGTCCCCATCGCGCGCTTGTGGGCCGCCAGGCGCTCCGCCGGGATGCCGGTGAACTCGTGCGGGTTGCGCGCCCCGCGCAACCCGATGTAGACGTCGGCCCACTCCATGCCCTGTCGTTCGAGATCGGGCACGCGGTCGATCAGTTCGGGCGTGCCGTGCTGCAGGAGCGCCCGCTCCAGCCAGGCCGAGGCGAATTGCACCTGAGGAAAGGCGCCGGCGCGCACGGCGTGCTCGTAGACGGCGAGCGTGAGCGGGAAGGTTTCCGGCTCCATCATCGTCAGCAGCACCCGGTCGTTCGGCTGGGTGCGGGTCGAGTAGTTCACGAGAATGTCGCCGAGTTGCGACCACCTCGGATCGAACACGTGGTCCTCCTCCCGGCGCGGCGCCGGGATCCATCCTCAGCCGAGCGCCGGGCCGATCGTCGCGGCGAGACGCGTGGCGGCTTCCGACCAGGACTGCCCCGCCGTGGGGACCGGGTAGACGGTGACGCCCGCCACGAACGGCGCGACCGCCGTCGCCGCCGCCGCGATCTGCTCCGCCGTGCCCGCCCAGGCGAATGGCGCGATCAGACGATCCGGAACCAGCGCCGCCCATTGCCCGACGCGATCGGCGTCGCGGCTGTAGCTGCGGTAATCGACCGCCTGAAGCGCCGTCCGCGTCGCCGCGTCGAGGTCGTGCCGCTCGGCGAATCCCGGCTCCGGCGCGTGGCGCAGCAGGTGGCGCAGCGCGATGGGGCGCATCGCGTCCAGCGCTGGCTCCGGCCGATCGGCGATGGCGGCGTCCAGACGCAGGTGAATGGGGGGGGCCGGGCGTCCCACGCGCTCCGCTCCGGTGCGGATGTGGGCTGCCGCCCGCTCGATCTCGATCGGCGCCGCCGCCGAGCCGATCATCACGGCGTCGGCGACGGCGCCGGCCATCTCCCGCGTACGCGGCCCCTCGCTGGCGATCCAAATGGGCGGTCGCCGCGGGACGGGCAGATTCAGTCTGCCGTCCCGGAACGAGATGATCTCGCCCGCGACATCGGCATGTCCCTCTGCCAGCAATGTGCGGACGAGCAGCGTCGCCTCACGCAACGCGGTCGCGGAGCGCCGCCGATCGATGCCCATCTCCTGGAACCCGGATTTGCCGGCTCCGTAGACGAGCACCGCTCGCCCATCCGTCGCCTCGTCCAGCGTGGCGATCGCCAGCGCGGTGAGGGCCGGGTGGCGGGTGAAGGGGTCCGCCACGCACGGTCCGAGCGCGATGCGCCGGGTCGCCGCTCCGGCCAACGCCAGCAGTTGATACGGCTCCCGGAAGAAGCGCTCGTCGGCGACCCAGAAGGCGTCGTACCCGGCGGCTTCCGCCTGGCGGGCGCGCGCCACGATCTCGTCGACTGGCGCGTCGCCCATGGTCAGCAATCCGAGTCGGATCACGACCGGTAGCTGGCGGCGACCAGATCGCCCACCCGATCGCTCCACGGGATGTCGGCCATCAAGCCGTAGACGGCGCCGGGGTGCAGAATGCCGAGTTCCGTGACATATGCCGTGACCAGATCGGCCGGAACGATCTCGAAGATCGGGTTGCGGACCCGGGCGTTGACCGGAATCTCACCCGGTACGACCTCGGACGCCGGCATCTCCCGGATCTTGATCGGCACGCCGCGAATACTGGCGGGGTCGAACTTGGAGGTGTCGCCGTCGACGTACAAGGGGAGCCCGTAGTGCTTGGCCGTCAGCGCGGCCGCGTAGCAACCGACCTTCGCCAGACATTGTCCGGCAGACGTGACCGTATCGCTGCCGACGTGCACGGAGGTGCAGCCGCGCATCAGTTGCACCATCGCCGCGTCGATGCCGATCGTCACCTCGACTCCCTGGGGGCAGAGACGCTTGAGCGAGGTCAGCCCTTCGTTGGCGGGGCGAGATTCGGTGGTCACCAGCGAGACGCGCTTTCCCTGCGCCAGCGCGGCTTCGACCATTCGGTACACGGTCGAACTCATGGAATAGAGAAAAATGCGCTCGCCATCCCGGATCAGATCGGCTCCGATCGCCGCGATGCGGTCCAGCGATCCTTCCAGCCAGTCGACAAATCCTTGGGCGGCCCGCGAAACGTGCGGGCGCGGATCGTCCGGGTTGGCCTCGGCGGCCGCCACCGTCAGGTGCAGCACCCGCACCACCGGCATGATCGACGGCGTCACCTCGATCAGCGCCGCGACGGCGTCGTCCAGTTGCGGCCCGAAGTCGTCTAGCGACGCTTCGCGCGCGAGCGCATCCAATGCTTGCGCGGTGAGCCGGGCCATATCGGCCGCGCCGCCGATGGTGTCATCGCGAATGGCCGTGACGATCTCATTGACCGGCGCCGCCAGCATTTGACTTGTCATGCTGTTTCATCTCCCCGTTCACGAGCAATTGCCGAGATAAACCGCGCGAAGGTTTCGTCATAGACCTCCTTGAGTTCGGGATTCGGTTCGAATGCATCGTGCATGCGAACCAGATCGTCACTTTCCAGACCGAGCGCCATGCGACCCAGTCGGGCGGCGCCGGTCAGCGCCGCATCGTCCGTTTCGGCGCGCTGCACGGGAACGCCCAGAATGTCGGCCATCATTTGGCCCGCCCGCGGTGAGCGAGCGAAGCCGCCGACCAGCACGACGGCGTCCGTCGGGCCGACCGCGGATTCGAGCGAACCGAGAATCCAGCGGGCTTCGTAGCAGATCGCTTCGAGCATGGCGCGGGCGAGGTGGGCTGGGCCGTGGCGCAGGTGCAGACCGTGGATCGAGGCAGCGGCGCGGGGTATCGCCACCGGAGCGCTGACTCCATTGAAGGTGGGCAGGATGACGACGCCATCGGCCCCCGGCGGCGCCGCTTGCGCCATGCGCACGAGTTCTTCCGGAGTCGGGTTGCCCAGCAGCGCGCGGAGCCAGTCGATGGCGGCTCCGGCGGCCTGGGTGTGCCCTTCCATCTCGAAGGCTCCCGGCAAGGCGTGCGGCGCCGTGTTCAGCGCCCGCGTCGGGTGGCGCTGCGGAGTCGCGCAGAATGCCTGAACGCCAGTGGCGGTGCCGACATTGATCATCACCAAACCTGGCCGGGTGCAACCGGCGCCGAGCGCGGCGCATTGACCGTCGGCCGCGCCCAGCACCACCGGCAACCCCTTTGGCAACCTCAGCTCGCGCGCCACCTCGTCGCCGAGCTCGCCGACGATCGTCGTCGAGGGAAGCACAGTCGGGAGGCGCTCCGGCGGCATCCCAAACTGGATGCACATCGCCTCGTCCCACACCGCCGCGTCCGGCCGCCAAGGGCCGAGAAACGAAGCCGTCGATGGATCGCAGGCGGGCGCCGCGCCGGTCAGGCGAGCGATATGGACGCTCTGAGCCGGAAGATAGCGTGGAGCCGCGTGCCCCCGTTCCTCCAGCCAGATCATTTTCGAAAAGCCGGTGTAGGGCTGGATCGGGTGCAGCAGCCGGTCGTAGTAGTCGATCCCCAGTTCGCGCTCCAGCCGGTCGCAAATCGGGGCCCCGCGACGATCCATCCAGACGATGTAGTCGCCGAGCGGCCGCCCGGTGGCGTCCGCCGGGGCGAACGTGCCGCGTTGGTGGGTCAGCACGAGCGCCCCGATCGGTTC
>JADLCW010000232.1 GCA_020847015.1 Thermomicrobiales bacterium
AGGGACACAATGAAGCGACGCGGCGGCGAATGGCGTTGCATGGCGTTCCTCCGTTCCTCGGCAACGACGCGTCCCGTTCGGCGACTGGTCATGAGGATCACCTCCCGGCTTGCCGTCCGCGCATCCCCGCGCGGACGCGCTCCTGGCCTCGGCCGCGGCTCGGGTCGGTCTCGGGCGGCGCGGCCAGGCCAACGCGCTCCCGCGCCATCTCGCCAGCGTGCCGCCCCGCGCAATCGGCCGAATCGCCCGCCCCGCGGCGCTGCAAACGCCGTGCCGGTCGCGTCAGCGAGGAGGACGACGCTGATGGCCGCCGCCAAGGTCAGGCGCGCGGCGCCCGCGGGGCCGGCTCCTGTGATGCGTCGGCTCGCGCACCGACCGGCGAGACTGGCGCGGCTCCACCAGTGTGAGCGGTGGCCCGTCGCGGGCGCGACCAGGTCGCCCCGGCCCGCGTGTCAAACGCGCAACAGGGGCGGCGGGTCGCCTGATCCCCGGACGCCGCGCGGCCCCGGCATCGCCCCAGGGCCGCGTCGCCTACAGTGTCTTGGCCACCGTTTCCACGACGGTCAGCGTCTCCGCGAAATCCTCGGGGGAGTGCGCCAGCGAGAATCCGGCGTGACCGGGAGCGCCCTGCCGCGCGTAGCCGTGGAACGAGACGCCGCGCTCCAGACAGCCGATGACGAAGCGCTGGTTCATCTCGTGGTCGTGGTCCCAGGCGTCGCTCCAGGTGGTCACCGGTTCGGTGCGCCCGAAATAGATGCCGAAGCGGGCGCCCATGCCCTGCACCCGAGCCGGCACGCCGGCGCGGTCGAACACGGCTTGCAGATCGCGATAGAAGGCGTCGCCGGTGGCGTTGATGCGATCGTAGACGCCGGGCTGGCTCAATTCGTCGAGGGTGGCCAGCGCCGCCAGCACGCTCAACAGGTGACCGGAATAGGTGCCGCTATGGACGACCGCACCGGCCGGGGCGAGAAGCTCCATCAGATCGGCGCGGCCGGACACGCTGGAGAGCGGCAGCCCGTTGGCCAGCGCCTTGGCGTGGGTGGTCAGATCGGGGGTGACGCCGTATTGCGCCTGCACCCCGCCCAGCGCGGTGCGGAATCCGGAGAGCACCTCGTCGAAGATCAGCACGATGCCATGTTCCCGGGTGCGCTCCCGCAGCAGATCGAGGAACCCGGAGGCGGGAGGGATGCAGCCGGCGTTGTAGTGGATCGGTTCGCACACGACGGCGGCCAGCTCGTCGCCGTGGGCCGCGATCGCGCGCTCGAAGGCGGCGACGTCGTTCCAGGGGACGATCGTCACATCGGCGGCCATCGCCGCCGGCACGCCGCCGGAGGACGGGACCACGGTCGGGTCGTCGGTGAGCGGGTCGGCCCGCTTGAACAACCACGGTTCGGTCAACCCGTGGAAGTGACCGTCGAATTTCAGAAACCGGGTGCGCCCGGTGGCGGCGCGGGCGATGCGCAGCGCGACCAGCGTGGCCTCGCTGCCCACGCTGGCGAAGCGCACCCGCTCGGCGGCGGGAATGATCTCCACCATGCGCGCCGCCAACCGCTCGTGAAAGGGCGTCTCGGCGGCGCAGATGACGCCCATCGCGACCCCCTGCAACAGCGCCTGCTTGACGGCCGGGTGATCGTGCCCGAGCATCGTCGCGCCGTTGGACATGTTGAAGTCGATATAGCGCGTCCCGTCCAGCCCGTAGATATGGGCGCCTTCGCCGCGGCTGGCGTAGAGCGGTCGCCCGGTGTAGGGATTGATCCGCATCGAGGCGGAGACGCCGCTCGCGAGCGATGCGTGCGCCTTGGCGAACAGATCCGCACTCTCCTGGGTGGTGGTTGCCGTCATCGCTCGTCCCGCTCCTCCCCGGGGGCTGCCCCGGCGCCGAATCGCCGCCCGATCGCGCCGGTTGCGGCGCGGAGACGCACGGCAATCTCTTCGACCCGGTCGCGCCCGATGCGACCGGTTGGCCCGGAGACACTGAGCGCGGCGATGGGCCGGCCGCTCGCTCCCAGAATCGGCGCGCCCACGCAGCGGGCGCCGATTTCGTTTTCTTCGTCGTCGACGGCGTAGCCGCGCGCCCGGATTGCCGCCAGCTCGGCGCGCAGCACACCGGGGTTGGTGATGGTGCGCGGCGATGGCGCGGCCAAAGGCAGCAGCGCCGCGATCGCGGCGTCCCGTTCGTCATCCGGCAAAAAGGCGAGCATCGCCTTGCCGATCGAGGTGGCATGCAGCGGATCGCGGGCGCCGACGGTGGCGGCCATGCGCAACCCGTGGGGGCTTTCCTGCATGGCGACGTAGACGATGCCGCCGTCGGCCATGACGCCGAGATTGACCGTCTCCTGAAACGCATCGCGCAGTTCGATCATGAACGGTTGGCTGACCGCGGCGATGTCGAGGCGACGGCGAGCGGCCGCGCCGAGTTCCAGGAGATGCACGCCGAGCGCGTAGCGGCGGGTATCCGGATCCTGCTCGACGTAGCCGCTCTCGGCCAGCGCCCGCAGCAACCGAAACGCCCTGGTTTTGTTGAGCCCGGTGCGCCGCTGGATGTCGGCCATCGACAACCCGTCGCTGGCTCCCGCGAGCGTCTCCAGCACCGCGAGACCTTTGCGTAGCGCCGGCACATCGTGGTGCGGCGGCGCGGTTTCCGTTCCGTTCATCGTTGGCGGACCAAATGGGCGTCTCGTAGTTTCATATGCGGACTGTGGAGTTCCATAGTGACCGAACGATAGAATCAATCGCCGCGATCGTCAATCGGGTTGGCGTCGCCGTCCGGGCGCGAAGCGGTGTGCCATGATGGGCGCTGCTGACGCCGTCGGGAGACGGCGCGTCGTGGCGCGACGGGAGGGATTGGATGACCCCGGAAGAGAAGTTGGAAGCATTGGGATACCCGTTGGAGGAGCGCACCTCCGGATATCCGCCGATGGCGGTCGGCAAGATCGCCGGCAACCTGCTCTATCTCAGTGGGGCGACCCCTCCGCCGCGCGACGGCGCGCCTTGGGATGGCAAGGTCGGCGAGGTCTATTCGGTGGAGCAGGGCTACCAGGCGGCGCGCGATGTGGCCGCCGTCCAGTTGATGATGGCCCGCAGCGTGCTCGGCGATCTCGGGCGCATCAAGCAGGCCGTGAAAGTGCTGGGCATGGTCAACTGCGTGGCCGGGTTCCGCGACACCTCGAAGGTGATGAACGGCTTCTCCGATCTGCTCTATGAGGTGCTTGGCGAGAAGGGCCGCCACGCCCGCTCGGCGGTCGGCATGGCTGCGCTGCCCGGCAACGTGCCAGTCGAAGTGGAGACCATCTTCGAGATCGAATGATCCGGCGCGGGCGATCCGGGCGGCGGCGAGGAACCGCCCGGATGGGCTTCAGGCGGATTCGACCCCGGAGAGATAGGCGGTGGCCACGCGCTCGATGAGCGCCTGAGCGGCTTCGTCGCCGAGCGCGAGGCGCATCGCCCGCTCGAAACCGCGCGCGTAGGGATCCTCGGCGCCGGTGGTGGCGATGATCTCCCGCCAGGCTTGCTCGAAAGCGCGAACTCGACCCATCGTTGGCTGGTCCATCGTGGCAACTCCCTTGTCGCCGGGCGTATGGCCGGCGCTAATGACGCATTCCGCCGAATCTCGGTACCCGGCGGCGCTTCGCTCTGCTCTCTGCGCATGCCTCGTGCCGCGGGCAGCGACCCGGTCGCGTTCCGCCGCAACCGGTGGGACACGCGCCGAGCCGACGCCGCACCGGGGCAGCGCCCGAGCGGGAGGTGGGGTTCGTGGCCGACGTTCCGGCCGGGCGCCCGCTCGGCGTCTTGCTGGGCGCCAATGCGATTTCGCTCGCCGGCAACGCGATCGCGGCGCTGACGGCGCCATAATTCGCGCTGCAAACGACCGGCAGCGCCACCCGGACCGGCGTCGGCTTCGTCGCCATCCTGCCGGTCGTGCTCTCGTCGTTTTTCGGCGGGGGACTGGTCGACCGTCTCGGCGACAAGCGCGCCAGCATCATCGCCGGCGCTGCCCGCGGCTGCCGACCACCCTCAGCCTCGTCG
>JADLCW010000233.1 GCA_020847015.1 Thermomicrobiales bacterium
GGCAGCGTCGCGGTCAACGAAGGAACCCGGCAGATCGACCTCAACTACGACCCCGTCCAGGTCTCGCCCGGCGAGATCGCGGCCGCGCTCGAAGACGCCGGCTACCCCGTCGAACGGTAGCGGCTCCCCTCGCTCCGGCCGAAGGTCGTTTCCCGAGGGCGCGTCTACGATGCGCCCTCCTGCGACCCGGCCGGCAGGATTTCACTATGGATGACCATCGACACCACGCCAATCGTCAGGAACCGGCCGCGCCGGCGCCGACCTCCGCGACCGTGCCCGACACTCGCCTTCCGCATCATCACGCCCCCGCCGCTCCGGCGGACCACGGGGAACACGCCCCCGCCGAACACGGCGTTTCCGCTCACCCCGGGGCGTCGAACGAAACCCGGCATATCGACCACTCGGCGCCGGCCGCGGGCAAGGATTCCGGTCATGACGCCCATGGCGGCCACGACAAGCACGCCGGCCACAGCGTCGCGATGTTTCGGGATCGCTTCTGGCTGAGCCTCATCCTTTCGATTCCGGTGGTGCTCTACAGCGAGATGGTGCAGCACTGGCTGGGTTTCACCATGCCGGTGTTTCCCGGCAGCGATCTCATCGCGCCGGTGCTCGGCACGATCGTCTTCCTGTATGGCGGCTCCGTCTTCCTGCGCGGCGGCCTGAATGAACTGAAGGACCGCGCGCCGGGGATGATGGCGCTCATCTCGCTGGCGTTGATCGTCGCCTTCGTCGCCAGCGCCGCGACCACCCTCGGCTGGTTCACCCTCGACTTCTGGTGGGAGTTGGCGCTGCTGACGACCATCATGCTGCTCGGTCACTGGCAGGAAATGCGCGCCATCGGGCAGGCGCAGAGCGCCCTCGGCGCGCTGGCCGCGCTGCTGCCCGACGAAGCCGAGCGCATCACCGCGACCGGCGTGGAACCCGTGCCGCTGGCGGATCTGCGCGTTGGCGATGTCGTATTGGTGCGACCCGGCGCTCGTGTGCCGGCCGATGGCGAGATCGTCGAAGGCGTCGCCGAGATCGACGAATCGACGATCACCGGCGAGTCGCGTCCGGTCGACAAGGGGGTCGGGGATCGGGTCATCGCCGGCACGGTCGTCGCCGGGTCCGCGATTCGGGTGCGCGTCGACGCAGTGGGTGAACAGACGGCGCTGGCCGGCATCCAGCGATTGGTGCAGCAGGCGCAAGCATCGCGCTCGCGCGCCCAGGCGCTGGCCGATCGCTTCGCCGCGCTGCTGTTCTACGTTGCGGTCGCCGCCGGGTCGCTCACCTTTGTCGTTTGGGCGCTGCTGGGCGAGCTGGACGATGCGGTGACGCGCGCCGTCACCGTGCTGGTCATCTCCTGCCCTCACGCGCTGGGGCTGGCCATCCCGCTGGTGATCGCGCTGTCGACCGCCGTTGCGGCGAAGCAGGGCATCCTGATCAAGGATCGGCTGGCGCTGGAGCGGATGCGCAGCGTCACGACCGTGCTCTTCGACAAGACGGGCACCCTGACCATGGGCGCCCATGTCGTCACCGGCATCGCCGCCATCGATGCCGACGATGACGCCCTGCTGGCGCAGGCGGCGGCCGTGGAGATCGACAGCGAGCATCCGCTGGCCCGCGCCGTTGTGCGGGCGGCGGCGGAGCGGGGAATCCCCATTCCAAAGGCGACCGACTTCCGGGCCATCGCCGGCCGCGGTGTTGAGGCGGTGGTGGACGGAGCCGAGGTTGCCGTCGGCGGCCCGGTCATGCTGCGCGAGCGCAACCTGACGCTGCCGCCCACGTTGGCGGCGCAAACGGCGGAATGGTCGGCACGCGGCGCGGCGGTGCTGTTTGTGATCCGTGACGGTCGGATCGTCGGTGCGCTGACGCTGGAGGACCAGATTCGACCCGAATCGCGCGAGGCGGTCGACCAACTGCACGAGCGCGGGGTGCGGGTGGTGCTGATCACGGGCGACGCCCGTCCGGTGGCGGAAGCGGTCGGAGCGGAACTTGGCATCGACGAGGTGTTCGCCGAGGTGCTGCCGGAGGACAAGGCGGCGACGGTCGCCGCGCTGCAGGCGCGTGGCGAGCGGGTGGCGATGGTTGGCGACGGCGTGAACGACGCGCCGGCGCTGGCCCGCGCCGATGTCGGCATCGCCATCGGTGCGGGCACGGACGTGGCGATCGAGTCGGCCGGTGTCGTGTTGGCCACCAGCGACCCGCGCGCCGTCGTCAGCGTCATCGTGTTGTCGCAGGCGAGCTATCGCAAGATGGTCGAGAACCTGAGCTGGGCCGCTGGCTACAACGTCATCGCCATTCCGTTGGCGGCGGGGGTGCTGGCCCCCATCGGATTCACCCTGGCTCCGGCGGTGGGCGCCATTCTGATGAGCGTTTCCACCATCGTCGTGGCGCTCAACGCCCAACTGCTGCGCCGGCTCGATCTGCGCCCGGAGGCGGTGGGGTAGGGAGCGAGACGAGACCGGCTGGCGGCCCGTCGCTTGCGCTCGCACGCAAGGGACCGAGGAGGAACGCCATGAGTTTCGCCCAACGGATGATCGAGACCAGCCCGGCCCCGCCGTCGATCGACCGGGATGTCCTGGTGGAGTGCATTCGGGCCTGTTTTGACTGCGCGCAGGCTTGCACCGCCTGCGCTGACAGCTGTCTCGCCGAGCCGAACATCGCGGAATTGGTCCGCTGCATCCGACTCAATCTCGACTGCGCCGATCTGTGCGCGGCGACCGGACGCATCGTTTCGCGCCAGACGGCGCTCGAGGCGCAGGTCGTCCGCTCCGCGCTCCAGGCCTGCGCGACCGCCTGCCGTGTCTGCGGCGACGAGTGCGACATGCATGCCCGGCGCGGCATGCAGCATTGCGCCGTGTGCGCCGAAGCCTGCCGTCGCTGTCAGCGCGCCTGCGACGCCCTGCTGACGCAGGTCGCGGCCTGATTGGGAACGCACTGCAATAGCGCCCAGGCATCGTGCTCGGGCGCTGTCTCGTCGATGGCGGTTCGGTTGGCCGCCGCTCGAGGTGGACCCGCGCTCAGTCGCGCGCGGACGCCAGCACGCGTTCCGCTTCCGCCGTGACGGCCCACGACCGTCGCGAGCTGCAGGTGGCTCTAACCGGAAGGCTCCGCGCGGCGCGCGACCTCGCGATTTCACGATGAACTCTAGGCGATCCTGACGCCTATCTGATGGAGAAACGCGGCTTCGTCCCATCCACGGCGAGCGACGGATTCACCGATGGCGCGCCGCAATTGAGCGATCTCGATATCAGTGAAGCCACGCAACTGCGCGAGAAACGCGGCGGCGAGCAGATATGGCTCTTGCTTCGTCGCGTAGGCCAGGAATGCCTCGATCTGGAGGCCGACCACCCGTTTGGTTTCCGGATCGACGCGGAGATACAAATAGTCGCGATCGCCCCGGTCGACCGGCACGCTGACCGCCGGCAGCGCCTTGCCGTAGAAATCAACATACATGGTGTCGCTCGGGCGGTCGTACTCGAAGCGCAGCCCGCCCCGCGGGAGTTCGTGGAGTTCCGGCAGATGGAGGCGACGCGGGTCCAGGTCGTCCGCCGCCTTGTCGGTCACGGCCATTTGTGCCGCTCCCCCTTTGCAATCCTGCTCGTGATGTAGGCGGTTATAACTTCGCCCGTCTGGTATGCATCGGGCCGATCTCCGGGGCTGAAGGCGATGCACACCTTCAAGTATCTTCCAGCATATCGCTGTGGTTCCGTCAGGCTCCGATAGAACGCTTCGCCCGTAGCAAATGTCGCATCGTGCTTCACGACGTCGGGATGCCGAATAGCCATTTCGACGGCCTTGTATTGGCCTTCGAGTTCCGGGTGGCGCGATACGATGTGCGTATCCCAACGATATTCCCGTACGACGACAACCCTGCCCCACCGGTCGGTGCACGCGATGACCGGCGGCGACCCGTCGAAGCGCATGTCTTCGATCCGTCCTCGTCAGTCAACGACCGTCTCCGTCCGGAGGCCGGTCGTTGGGGCAAACATTGAATGGCGGCTGCATCGCCCACAAGTCAGGTGTCGAACGCGCCGCCCATTGATGGCGATGCATTCAACTCCCGACTCACGGGGTTGTCGAGACTTCGACCGCCTCAGTCGCGCGCGGTCGCCAGCACGCGTTCCGCCTCCGCCACCGCGGCCCCGTTGCGCAGCGGCAGCTCGCGCTGGCTGCCTTCCGGCAGCGTCGCCTTGGCCGCTCCGATGAAGTCGCGGAACAGCGGATGCGGCCGCGTCGGGCGCGATCGAAACTCGGGGTGAAACTGGACCCCCACGTAGAAGGGGTGGTCGCGCAGCTCCATGATCTCGGCCAATTGCCCGTCCGGTGAAACGCCGCTGACGATCAACCCCGCCTCGGCCAGAATCGGCCGGTAGGCATTGTTGACCTCGAACCGGTGTCGGTGGCGTTCGGATACGGTCGCCGCGCCGTACGCCGCGGCTGCTTTCGTGCCCGGCTCCAGCTTGCAGGGCCACAGACCGAGGCGCATGGTGCCGCCCATCTGGACGCCTTTTTGATCCGGCATCAGGTCGATCACCGGGTGCGGCGTCTGAGGGTCGATCTCGGTGGAGTTCGCCCCTTCCAGCCCGCACAGATTGCGAGCCGCTTCGATGACCGCCATGTGCAACCCGTAGCAGAGCCCCAGATAGGGAATCTTGCGCTCGCGGGCGATGCGCGCCGCCAGCATCTTGCCCTCGGTGCCGCGTGGTCCGAAACCGCCTGGCACCAACACCGCCGAAGCGCGGCGCAACGCCCGCTCCAACTCCTCCGGTGTTTCCGTTTCGGCGTTGATCCACTCGATCTCCGGCTCCACGTCGTGCCA
>JADLCW010000234.1 GCA_020847015.1 Thermomicrobiales bacterium
GGTTGGGGACCGATCGGGGACGATATCGCGGCGCTGGGGACGCCGGTCGAGGCGCTGGGCCTGGCTGCCGATGCAACGCTGCCGCTGCGGCTGGGGCGACTCACCCGGCGGCTGCGCGCGGCGCGGCCGGACGTCGTCCAGACCTGGCTCTACCACGCCGATCTGTTAGGCGGGTTGGCCAGCCGGATGACGAGCCGGGCGCCGGTGGTGTGGGGGCTGCACAGCTCCAACCTCGAACCGGGGATCATGAAAGCGCGCACCATCCGGGTCGCCCAGACCTGCGCCCGGTTGTCCGGTTGGCTGCCGACGGCGGTGGTGTGCTGCTCGGAATCGACCCGCGAGTTGCACGCCCAGCGCGGCTACCGGCGCGACCGAGTGGTGGTGATTCCGAACGGCATCGATCTGGACGCGTTCCGACCGGACCCGGCGGCGCGCGGGTCCGTGCGGGCCGAATTGGGGTTGGCGCCGGACGCGCGGCTGATCGGGCTGGCGGCGCGCTTCGACCCCCAGAAGGATCACCACACCTTCGTCCGGGCGGCGGCCATCGTGGCGGCCGCCGACGATCGGGCGCGATTCGTGCTGTTTGGGGACCGGGTGACACCGGAGAACGCCGAGCTGAGCGGTTGGATCGAGCGGGCCGGGATCGGCGATCGGGTGCGGCTGCTCGGGCGGCGGCGCGATGTGGCCCGGCTGCAGGCCAGTCTCGATATCGCCACTCTCTCTTCGGCGGCGGTCGAGGCGCTGCCGCTGGCGATCGCGGAGGCGATGGCCTGCGGCGTGCCCGGCGTCGTCACCGATGTCGGCGATTCGGCGCGGCTGGTCGGCGATGCCGGGCGGGTGGTTCCCCCGCGGGATGCCGCCGCGCTGGCCGGAGCGTGGCTGGACGTGCTGGCGCTGCCGCCGGCGGCGGGGGCGGCGCTGGGCGCCCGAGCCCGCGACCGGATCGCGGCGCACTACGCGCTGCCGGACACGGTCCGGCGCTACGAAGCTCTGTACGAACGAGTGGGAGCAAGCAAGCCATGTGCGGTCTGACCGGATTCATCGACGCCGACGGTGCGATGTCGGCCGACGCCATGCGGGCCATCGTCGGCGGGATGGCTGAGGCGATCCGGCACCGGGGACCGGACGACGAGGGGTGTTGGGTCGACCCGGCGGCCGGGGTCGCGCTGGGCTTCCGCCGTCTCGCCATCGTCGACCTCTCGGAGGCGGGGCATCAGCCAATGACCTCCGCGTCCGGTCGCTTCGTGATGGTGTTCAACGGGGAGATCTACAACTACCGCGCGATCCGTGGCGAACTGGAGCAGGCCGACCCCGGCATCGTCTTCCGGGGCCGCTCCGACACCGAGGTGCTGCTGGCCGCCATCGAGCGTTGGGGACCGGCGGGGACGATCGGGCGGACGGTCGGCATGTTCGCCATCGCGCTGTGGGATCGGCGGGAGCGCAAGCTGCTGCTGATCCGCGACCGGCTCGGCGAGAAGCCGCTCTACTATGGCTGGGTCGGGCGCACCTTCATGTTTGGTTCGGAGTTGAAGGCGTTGCGGGCGCACCCCGCCTTCTCCGCCGAGATCGACCGCGATGCGGTGGCGCTGTTCCTGCACCACAAATACATCCCCACCCCGCATTCGATCTACCGCGGCATCGCCAAGCTGACCCAGGGCACGATTCTGACGCTGGACCCGAGCCGGCCGGGCGAGATGCCGGAGCCGAAACCCTATTGGTCGGTGCGGGACGCCGCCGAGGCGGGGATGGCGAACGGGTTCCGGGGAACCGAAGGGGAGGCCGTCGACCACCTGGAGGCGCTGCTGCGGGAATCGGTGCGGTTGCAGATGGTGGCCGACGTGCCGCTCGGGGCGCTGCTCTCCGGCGGGGTCGATTCGTCGATGGTGGTCGCGCTGTTGCAGGCGCAGAGCGAGCGCCCGGTCGAGACCTTCACCATCGGGTTCGAGGAGCGCGGCTACAACGAAGCCGAGCACGCGAAGATGGTCGCCGAGCACCTGGGGACGCTGCATCGCGAGTTGTATGTGACACCCAGCGAGGCGATGACGGTCATCCCGCGGCTGCCCACGCTCTACGATGAGCCGTTCGCCGACGCGTCGCAGATCCCGACCTTTCTGGTCGCCCAGATGGCCCGCCGCCATGTCACGGTCGGCTTGTCCGGCGACGGCGGCGACGAGTTGTTCGCCGGCTATGTCCGCCATCAGACCGGGTCGCGGTTGTGGCGCAAGGTGGGTCGGGCGCCGCGCGGGGTGCGCCGCCTGGCGGCGAACTGCGTCACCGCGATTCCGCCGGACGGGTGGGACCGGGTGCTCGACGTTGCCGGCCCGGCGCTGCCGGCCTCGCTGCGGGGGCGGGTGTCCGGCGACTGGCTGCACAAAGGCGCCCGGGTGCTGCACGTGTCCACCCCGGAGGACATGTATCGGTTGCTGGTGACCGATTGGGCGGACACCGACCGGGTGGTGCTCGGGGCGCAAGACGCGGCGTCGCGCCCGCTCGCCGAGCGGCATCGCACGGAGGGGTTCGGGCCGATCGAGCGGATGATGTATCTGGACACGGTGATGTACATGCCGGACGACGTGCTGGTCAAGGTCGATCGGGCCAGCATGGGGGTGGGGCTGGAGGTGCGGACCCCGTTTCTGGATCATCGGGTGTTCGAGTTCGCCTGGCGGCTGCCGATGCGGATGAAGATTCGGGACGGGCACGGCAAATGGGTGCTGCGGCAGGTGCTGTATCGCTACGTGCCGCGCGATTTGGTGGAGCGCCCCAAGATGGGATTCGGGGTGCCGGTGGGAGCGTGGCTGCGCGGTCCGCTGCGTCCGTGGGCGGAAGAGCTGCTGGACCCGCAGCGCTTGCGCGCCGACGGGCTGCTCAACCCGGCCGCCGTGCAGGCCAAGTGGGACGAGCACCAATCCGGTCGGCGCGACTGGCACGCCCACCTCTGGGACGTGCTGATGCTTCAGGCTTGGCTGCGGGAGCAGCCCGCGTCGGGGGCGGTCGGGTAGCGGCATCCGGTGCGGCGCCGGCCGGCGCGCGACCGTCCGGCAGGGCATGGACGCTGCGCCGGCACAACCTCGCTAACCTCAGCTCATGCTGCATGCGCTGGCCCGGCGCCGTTTCCTGCCGGGCAGATTGGGCGCATGCGATCGCCCGGCAACTCCCCGTGTCGCGGCACGGAGCGCTCCATGTCGCATGCATTGGCGCATAAGTTTCCGGTGGCGCGTGCGAAACGCTCCGCCCCGGGGCGGCGTGGGCGTGACGCCGGAGGCATCCGACACATGGCGCGCGACGCCGAGCGCGTGTTTCCTGCCGCGCGGGGTTCGCCACCGCTCGGGTGCCGGCGCGACGTGAACGATGCGACGTTCGCCGCTGTGGGTGTTGCGCTGCAGTCGCGCGGCGGACGTGCGCCAACCAGACTGGTGGACGCCGCGATCCTTGCGCTTCGCGGCGGATGACGCGCGCTTCGCGCGGCGCGCCGGCGTGGCGCGCACCCGGCTGCCGGAGCCGTGCTGCCGCCGGATCGTTCTCAGCGAGCCGTTGAATTGCACGTCTGGAACATCTGTTCCCCATTGACCGGCGAATCATGCGCTATGAAGGCGAGGATCTTCCGTCGCCGCGATCCTTCGCAGACGCCCGGGCCGGGGACCGGCGCCGTCTCGCCCGCACGGCGGCGATGCCGCGCCGGATCGCTCCCGGCGCCCCAGCGGGCGCCCGGCGTTTCCGCATCCGGAGACGACTCGATGGCAGCTTCCGATCCGGCAGTCATGCGCGGCAGGCGGCGCGGCGGGCGCGGCCGGGCGGGCGTCTCGGGGAGGGGCGGCAGCCGACCCGCACCTATCTCGGGTGTGGCGGAATGCGTCGCGATGGGTGGTCTAGTTCGGTAATCATTCATGAATATTTCATAATGGACTTCATCGGCCAGATAGAAATTACGCATTGGCGAGCGAGATAATTCGCGTCAACAGCTTATGCAAATATGATGTATTCACGAACGTACAACCTCTCCAAGTTGGTTGACCTGGAAGCACCGCGAGGGCTAGCTATTACGATTTCGTGATGCTAGTATGACCCCGTCATAAAAACGCAATGACCTTTTCATGAATTCTTCATGAGAAGTAGCGACAGGCTGCTCGGGGCGCGCCCTGGCCAGCCCGCAGCGTCACGCCTGCGATCCAAGAGGGAGGGATCAAAGCGATGCGAGCATGGTTCGGTCGTTCGTGGAGCATACTGATGATCGCCGTGCTGGTGCTGGGGGGGATCGTCCCTAGCATCGGACTCGGACCGGCGGCCAACGCCGCGGCGGCGATCGATGGCGCCGGGATGGCGAAGGACAGCGGCGTGAGGGCCGCGGCGAAAGCGAAAAAGAAAGCCGGCAAGAAAGCCGACAAGAAAGCCAAGAAGAAGGCCGGCAAGAAGTCCGGGAAAAAGAACCGAGGCAGGAAGCATGGCAAGCGCCCCGGCAACACGCGTCCGCAAGACCCTGTGACCACGCCGAGCGACCCCAAGCCGCCGGCGACGAACCCCCAGTCGTGTCTGCAAATCGCGGTGCCGGCGTACTTCGAAGAGTCGCACTGGTGGGACGAGATGACCCAGGCCGCGCCGGCCACGGGCATGATCGTGCTGAACTTGTACAACGGCCCGGACAAGCCGAGCGAGTACTGGAAGGGGCGCACCCAGGCGGCCCAGCGGGCCGGCATCAAGGTCGTCGGCTACGTGCTCACCGGGCATGGCAAGCGCGACAAGAACCTGGTGAAGCAGGACATCCGCAACCACTTCGATTGGTTCGGCGTCGACGGCATCTACCTCGACGAAACCTCCAGCGCCGAGGACGACAAGATCGTGGACTACTACCGGGAAATGGCCACCTACGTGCGCCAGATCAAGCCCAAGGCGACGGTGGTGGTCAACTCCGGATATACGCCCGATGAGCGGTTCATGGAGTTCGCCGACATCATCGAGAACTACGAGTACGACTACGACACCTATCTGAAGCAAAAATTCCCGTCCTGGACGCTCAAGTACGCGGCGAACCGCTTCATCCACGTCGTGCATAGCGTGCCGGGAACCGACGCCGCCAAGCAGACGTTGGATCTGGCTCGGCAGCGCAATGCCGGCTATGTGTTCCTGACCGATGTCGAGGACACCAACTACATCTACAAGTCGCTCGGCGGCACGCTCTGGAACACTCAGGTGCGCGGGTTGTGCCCGTCGTAGCGGCGGAGGCCGCCCCGCTCGGAACCTGACGTTGCGCGTGCTAGGATTGCCCGGAGGCCGTCGCCGGCCCCCGGGCGTTCTCTGCTCGGGGGTTTTCGTTCGGACGGTCACGCGAGATCCTCGAAAGGGAGGTGGAGCGATGCGCGAATCATCCTTGTCCCGCTCGACCAACCGGCGTCGTGTGCTTGCGCTGGCGGCGGTGGCCGCCGGTTCCGTCATGACTCCGATGGCCGCCCGGGCGCTACCGGCGACACCGGCCGCCGCCGCGCCGGCGTCCGCCACGCCGGCCGCGACCCCGGTCGCCACGCCGGCCGCTACGCCGCTGGTGGCGACCCCGGTGGCCACCGCCGCTTGCCCGCGCATCATCGTGCCGGCCTATTTTCCGCCGGGGCCGGAGTGGGAGCGGATCATCGCGGCGGCGCCGGTCGTGGAGTATGTCATTCTCAATATCCACAACGGACCGGGGCGCGAGCCAGACCCGGCGTTTCAGGATGTGGTGCGGCGCGCCCAGGCCGCGGGGATCAAGGTGCTGGGCTACGTCTACACCGACATGGCCAACGAGAATGCGGAGACGCTGAAGCAGCAGATTCGCGATTTCCAGACGTGGTACCGGGTCGACGGCATCCACCTCGACGGGGCGCAGGACGATGACTGGGCGATTCCGTACTACCGGGACATCGCCCAGACGATCAAGGTAGGTGGCCAACCGAGCCAGCCGGGCGGCGAGGCGTTGCCGGGCGTGGTGATGCTCAACCCGGGGTACACGCCCGACGAAGGGTTCATGGAGTTCGTCGATCTGGCCGAGGTCTACGAGTATTACTACGGGCACTATCTGACACAGGAATTCCCGGGCTGGCTGCACGATTACCCGGCCGACCGGTTCCTCCACGTCGTCCGCGACGTGCCGGACACCATCCAGGCGCTCGACCAGATTTTGGATCTGGCGCGCCAGCGCAACGCCGGGTACGTGTACATCACCGACCACACCGACCCGCTCGACTACAAGAAATTGCCGAGTTTCTGGGACGCGCAGGTGGCGAGTCTCTGCTCATAGCCATCGCGTAGCCAACGTGCCGGGGCGGTTGCGCCGCCCGATCGGGACACCGCCGGGTTGTAGCGCAGGCAACAATCCGGCGGTGTTTTTGCGCCGCCTTGGCAAGAAGTTGGCAACGCCGACCCAGGACGATGGTACCCTGTACGGACGGCGGCGTCGGAGGGGCGCGGTCGTGCGGCGCGGTCGCTTGCCGACCCATCTCCCCGGAGGGAACGGGGAGCCGCCGCGAACTTGCCCAGGAGACCATGTGAGGATGGCTCATGGATCAGCGATTTGCCCAGCTTCGGCTGGGACGGCGGGCGTTCGCCGCATCGGCGGGTGTGCTTTTGGGGCGATTCGCCTCCTTGATGGGCGGCGCGCCCGCGGCGGAGACCGCGCAGGCCGCCCAGTGCCCCGCAATTTTCGTTCCGGCGTATTTCGACGACGATGCGGCATGGCGGCAGATGACGGAGACGCGCGCCGTCCGGATCGTGATCATCAATCTGAAGAACGGACCCGGTCCGCAGCGCTCCGCGGTTGCGGCGCAGCGGGTGCGCGACGTGCAGGCCTCCGGCGCACTGGCGCTGGGCTACGTGCCCACCAGTCGCGGCAAGCGACCGGCCAAGCAGGTGCGCGCCGAGATTCGTAAATTCCGGCAGTGGTACGCGGTCGACGGCATCTACGTCGATGAGGTGTCCGGCAAGTCGAACTATCTCAAGTACTACCGCGCGCTGTCGAAAACGATCCGCAAGGGTCCGGCCGGCAAGCGCTTCGTGATGTTCAATCCGGGGTTCACCCCCGATCGGCGCTACATGGCGCTGGCCGACGTCATCGAAAACTACGAGTACTTCTTTCATTACTACCCGAAGCAGGTGTTCCCGCCCTGGGTGCGCCAATATCCGGCGACGCGGTTCGCGCATGTGGTGCACGATGTGCCGAGCACGTCGGACGCGCTGGAATGGGTGTTGGCGAACGCGCGGGCGAACAACGCCGGCTACGTGTTCGTCACCGATCGCAACAACCCGA
>JADLCW010000235.1 GCA_020847015.1 Thermomicrobiales bacterium
CGATGGCCAGCAGCCAGGCGACGACCGCCGCCGCGAGCAGCGCCGCGACCAGTCCCCGCCCGCCCAGCCCGGGCGTCACATCCACCAACCGCCGCCACAGCGGCTGGGGCAACAGTTCGTCGAGGAAGCGCACGGCGAAGGTGACCAGCGCCAGCGCCGGACCGACCCGCCCCGAGGTGGCTCCGGTGAGAAGCAGTTCGGTCGGGGTGATGCGGCGCAGCAGCACCCCCTCGCCGGCTGCTGGCGCGGCGACGCCCGCAGCCGCCGGAGTCGCGATCCGGGCGCTGCGCAGCAACCGGGCGCGGATGGCGTCCGCCTCGCGCCGGGTCACCGCGCGGAGGATCACATCGGATTCGCCGCCGCCCGCGGCGGCGGTCTCGATCCGCACCCCGACCACGCCGAAGATGCGTTGCAGCGGGGTTTCGGTGATGTCCACCCCCTGCACCCGCTCCACCGGCACCAGGCGCTCCTGCCGCGAGAGCACCCCCGAGGCGACCTGCACGCGACCGTCGACGATGGCGTAGCGGGTGAACCACCACGCCGCGGCTTGCCAGGCGATGGCGACCACGGCGAGCGCGGCGACGATCGCCAGATTCGAGGCGGCGCCGCGTTGGCCGCGCCCGATGACGATCAGCAGCGCCGGAATGGCGAGACCGCGCAGGTGGCGCACCAGCGAGATGGCGATGAAGGCCGGGTGCTGGCGGCGCGGGGGCAGATCGGGCGGAGCGGCGGGGACGCGGTCGGCGGACGGGGCCGACGCCGCCGGCTCGGTCACAGATCCTCCCGCACGTTGGCCAGCGCGGCGATCCGGTCGCGGGCGGCGGCGGCGTCGGCATCGGCGAGGGCGGGGATCTGCGACGCGCCGGCGGCCGTGTAGAGAACGACCGTGGCCAACCCCAGCCTCCGCTCCAGCGGACCGCGCCGGGTGTCGACGTGCTGGATGCGCGCCATCGGCACGATGGTGCGAATCTGGGTGAACCAGCCGCGTTGCAGATCGATCTCGTCGGAGCCGATCTCATAGCGCCACAACCGCCAGCGCACGGTCGGCATCGCGCCGATGTCCCACCCCGCCCAGAGCAGCGCGGCGAGCAGCGGCGCGGGCGCGAGCCAGTCCGGCGCGATCGCGACCCGGCGCAGCAGCCAGACGGCGAGCGCGGCGAGCGCCAGCAGCGGGATGGCCGACAGCGCCGCTTCGGCGCGCCACAGGGTTTTGGCGCGGGGATCGAGTCGGTTGGCGGGGGGGTCTTTCACGCGGCTGCCTCGCGCGCTGCGCGCGGGCGAGTCGGGCGACCCCGCTCGTCGCCGGCGCGGCGCGTGCGACGAGTATGCCAAGCCAGCGGCGACGAGGGCCAGCATCGCGCCGGCGCGCCTCAGCGCGGCGCGGCCGAGCGCGGCGGACGCTGCGCCGAATGGCGGCGCGCTTCCGTACAATCGGGGTCGGGAATGCCGGCGCGTCCGCGCCCCACACGAGTGGAGGGATCGATGTCCGAATCGCACCAGTCCGAAACACCCAGCCAGCCGTCGGCCGCCGTCGACGCCGAGTCGTTCGAAACCGCGGCCGAGGCGGCCGCTGCGCCGGAGCGCGCCGGACCGGGGCGGGTGGCGGTGATTTTCGCCCACCCCGACGACGCCGAGTTCATCTGCTCCGGCACGGTGGCCCGCTGGGCGGCCGAGGGGGCGCAGGTCACCTACGTGCTGCTGACCAACGGCGACAAGGGCAGCGACGATCCGACGATGACCCACGAGCGGTTGGCCGCCATCCGCATGGCCGAGCAGCGGGCGGCCTGCGCCGTGCTGGGGGTGGCCGAGGTGCTGTTTCTCGGGCATCCGGACGCCATGCTGGTCAACACGCTGGATTTGCGGCGCGAGCTGGTGCGGGTGATCCGCACCATTCGCCCCGATACGGTGATCTGTCAGGACCCCACGGTGCGCTATGTCGGACAGAGCTACCTCAACCACCCCGACCACCGGGCCGCCGGCGAGGTGACGCTGGATGCGATCTACCCCGCCGCGCGCGACCGGATGACCTTTCCGGAGCTGCTGGCCGAGGGGTTGGAGCCGCACAAGGTCGCCGAGGTGTATCTGGCCGGGTCCGAGTCGCCCGACACGGCGATCGACATCACCGACTATTTTGAAACGAAGTTGGCCGCGTTGCGCGCCCACCGCAGCCAGATGGGCGAGTGGGACCCGGATGCGGAGGTGCGCGGCTGGGCGCGGGAGACGGCGGCGCGCTTCCCCGGCAGCGGGGAGTACGCCGAGTCGTACAAATATTTCAAGCTCGACTGAGCGCCGGGAGCGGGGAGCGGGGGCGGGCGAAGCCGCGCGGGCGGTCGTGACGGCGCGCCGGGCGTGGTCCGGGTCCGTCCGCGGACGCGGCATGGGGCGGGCCTCCCGGCGCGGGGCTGGGGGGAGACCCGGCGCCCGCCGACCCGGCCCGGTTGACCGCGCGCCAGCCGCCGCGCGGCCGGATACCGGCGCGCGGGCGGACGCGAGATCCTTCGCTCCGCTCCGGATGACACGGGGTAAGCGCGCCGGATGGCGCCGGAGGGGCGCGCCGGAGGACACGGGGTAAGCGCGCAGGGTGGCGCATCGGCGGGGCGGCGGGGGCGCGACACCCTCGCCAATGGTCCCCGGATGCGCCGATCGGGGAACGAATTCATCCCCAAATCATCTCGTTCATGTACTATTTATAATTGGCGGCGGGGTCCGGCCCGACGCCCGCTGTCGCCGCGCGCCACGGAAGCCGCCCATGACCGATGTGGTCGAGACGAACCAGACGCCCCGGTTGGCGGACCCCCTGTTTCGCGCGCTCATCGAGCGCTCGTCGGATGTGGTGGCGCTGGTCGGGCGCGACGGGCGCTTCCACTACCTGAGTCCCAGCGTGCAGCGCATGCTCGGCTACGCGCCGGACGAGCTGATCGGCTGCGACGCGCGCGCGCTGCTGCCGCCGGAAGAACGCGCCGACGCGGCGCGCACCTTCGACGCGGCGATCGCCCATCCCGCCGAACCCGTCACCTACGAGCATCGCTACCGGCGGCGGGACGGAACCTACCGCTGGGTGGCGTCGACCGTGGTCAACCTCCTCGCCGATCCGACCGTGGGGTGCTTTGTCGCCCGTCTGCGCGATGTGACGGAGCGCAAGGAGACCGAGGCGGCGCTGGCCGCCGAGCGCGATCTGCTCGATGCGTTCATGCGGTTGATTCCCGATGCGCTCTACGCCAAGGATGGAGCCGGGCGCTTTCTGCGGGTGAACGCGGCGGCGGCGGCGCACTACGGCTGCGCCGATCCGCGGGCGGTGGTCGGGCAAACCGATTTCGACATCTTCCCGGAACCGCTGGCGCAGCGGCTGGCCGACGATGAGCGGCAGGTGCTGGCGGAGGGTCGACCGCGCATCAATCAGTTGGTGGAGGAAACCGGGGGCGACGGCGAGGCGCGCTGGATGCTGTCCAGCAAGGCTCCCTGGCGCGATGCCGAGGGCCGCACGATCGGGTTGGTCGGCAGCTCGCGCGAGGTCAGCGGGCTGATTCGGGCGCAGCAGGCGGTGCGCGCCAGCGAGGCGCGGTTCCGCTCGCTGATCGCCAACGCCACGGACATGGTCGTCATTCTGGATGGCGACGGCGCGTTCCGCTACGCCAGTCCGGCGGTGCGGGCCACGCTGGGGTGGCGGCCGGAAGAGCTGATCGGGCGCAACGCCTTCGCGTCGATCCACCCGGACGACGCCCCGCAGGTGGAGGCGGCGTTCACCGCGGTGCTGGCTGCGCCGAACGACCGTCCGCCGATCGGGTTTCGGTTCCGCCACGCCGATGGCTCCTGGCGCTGGCTGGAGTCGGTGGCCAGCAATCTGTTGGACGATCCGGCGGTGGGCGGCATCGTGGTCAACACCCGCGATGTCAGCGAGCGGATGCGCGCGGCCGAGGAGCTGCGGGCGGCGAAGGAGGCGGCGGAAGCGGCGAACCGGCAGAAGAGCGCCTTTCTCTCGGCGATGAGCCACGAGCTGCGCACCCCGCTCAGCGCCGTCATCGGCTACGCCGATTTGCTGCTGGAGAATGCGAGCGATCCGCTCTCGGCGGGGCAGACGGCCGATGTGCGCCAGATCGCCGCCAGCGCGGGGCGGTTGTTGGGGTTGATCAACGATCTGCTCGATCTGTCGCGCATCGAAGCCGGGCAACTGCAGCTCGCGCCGCAGCCGGTGGCGCTGGATGCGGTGGTGGAAGCGGTGGTGGCCGATGTCGCGCCGCAGGCGGAAGCGAAGGGGTTGGCGCTGCGGGTGGATGTGCCGCACGATGTGGTCGTCGAAGCGGACCCGGTGCGGTTGCGCCAGATTTTGTTGAATCTGGTCGGCAACGCCGTCAAGTTCACCGACCGGGGCGGGGTGACGGTGCGGGCGCGACCGCGCCGGCGCACGGTGGCGATGAGCGTGGCGGACACCGGCATCGGCATCGCGCCGGAAGATTTGCCCCACATCTTCGACGAGTTTCGGCAGGTGGGACCCAGCGCGGCGCGCCGCCCCGGCGGCAGCGGGTTGGGGTTGGCGATCACCAAGCGGCTGGTCGATTTGCACGCCGGGCACTTGCAGGTGCAGAGCGCGCTGGGGGTCGGCAGCACCTTCACGGTGCGCCTGCCGGTGGCCGCGCCGCTGGCGACGGCCGGCGACTGAGACCGGGCGGCCGAGCCGCCGGCACTCCTGCTAAACTTTCCCCATCGTGTCGCGCCGCCGCGCGTGCAGCCGCATGGCCGGCGGGGTTCGCCGCCGCCGACCGCGCCCCTCCCGGAGAGGATTCGGATGACCGATCAGGCAGTCTCCCCCGCGCCCGCGCCCATGCTCGACTGGGCCTTCTTCGAGGGGCGGATCGTCCCCTTCAACGACGCCAAAATCAGTGTCGGGACGCATGTCGTCCAATATGGCACGGGGGCGTTCGCCGGCATCCGCGGTTATCTCGACGCCGACGGCGAGACGATCAACATTTTTCGGCTGCCGGATCACTGCGCGCGGTTGCTCAACAGCGCCCGGCTGCTGCGGGCCGAGTTGCCGGTGACCCGGGCGTCGCTGGCGGAGACGATCGTCGCGCTGGTGGAGCGCAACGCGCCGACCGGCGATGTCTATATCCGCCCGTTCGTCTACAAATCGAACATCCAGCTCACCCCGCGGTTGACGGGGCTGGACGACGAGCTGGCCATCTACATGCTGACGCTGGGTGATTATCTGGACACCCACGGGGTCAAGGCGGCCGTGTCTTCGTGGGTGCGGGCGCCGGACCACGCCATCCCCGGGCGGGGCAAGCTGAGCGGCTCCTATGTCAACGCCGCCTTCGCCAAGGACGAGGCGTCGGAGAAGGGCGCGGACGAGGCGATTTTGCTCGATCTGCACGGGCATGTGGCGGAGGGCAGCGCCTGCAATTTGTTCATCGTGCGCGACGGCGTGCTGACCACCAGTCCGATCAGCGGCGACATTCTGGAGGGGATCACCCGGCGCACGGTGATCGGGTTCGCCAACGACGCCGGCATTCCGGTGGTGGAGCGGGAGATCGACCGCTCCGAGTTGTATCTGGCCGAGGAGGCCTTTTTCTGCGGCACCGGGGTGCAGGTGGCTCCCATCGCCAGCGTGGATGGCCGCCCGGTGGGGGAGGCCGTGCCGGGACCGGTGACGGCGCAGATCGCCGACATCTTCTATACGACGGTGCGCGGCAAGAATCCCCGCTACGCCCACTTGCTGACGCCGGTGCGGCGGCGGGTGGCGGCTTCGGCCGACTAGGTCTGGCGGGGGC
>JADLCW010000236.1 GCA_020847015.1 Thermomicrobiales bacterium
GATGGTGGTCGGGTGATCGGGAGCCTGCACCCCCGAATTGATATCGAACGAACCGGCGTCGGTGCCCACCGCGACGGCGCGCTGATCCGAAGCGCCGTCGCGACCGGCGTTGGCGCCATCGGCGAACACCGCCGGGCCAGCGGCGATGATCAGCGCGCCGCCGAACACGACCGCGGCGAGCGGGCGGGTGAAACGACCCATTGCGATGCTCCTCCCCTCGGGATCGCCCGCGAGCGATCTCCCGGTTCATGGCGGCGCGGTTGCCGATCGCGCCTCGATGATAGCCGTCCGCGTCCCCGCGGCCGGCCGCCGGCGCGAGCGGCTGGTCCCAAAGGCGGGACGATGAGCGCCGCCGCGCGCCCCTTCATCCCCACAACGCGCCGCCGTGGCGACTGGTTTCGCCCGGCCGATTCCTGCTCGCAGGGGTCTCGTGCACATTGCACAAAATGTCGCGGCAAGGTCGGGCGCCCTGCACGATGACGGCGGGCGCGGCCGAACCGTACGTTGATGCGGCGCCGACACGCGCGCTCCGGGAATGCAGGCGAGCGGCAACGGGCCGCGCCGCACCGCGTCCGAGGGGAACATCCCGGCGAAGGGAGCCGACCGATGGCCATCGAAACACGTCCCACGAGCGACGAAACCGCACTCGAGGCGATCCTCGGCAAGAACCCCGGCAAGGACGCGATTCTGCAGCGCATCGCCGAGGACGGCGTCGAATTCGTCGATCTGCAATTCACCGACGTGATGGGCAGTGTCAAGAGCGTGACGGTGCCGGTGCGGGTGATCGGTCGCGTGCTCGACCGCGGTCAGTGGATCGACGGCTCCTCGATCGCCGGCTTCGCCCGCATCGCCGAATCGGACATGTATCTGGAGCCGGATCTGTCCACCTATGCCGTGCTGCCCTGGACGCGCGGCGGCCACACCACGGCGCGACTCACCTGCTGGGTCTTCAACCCGAACGGCGAGCGCTTCCCCGGCGATCCCCGCGCCGCCCTGTTGCGCCAACTGGAAAAACTCGCCAAGCTGGGCTACGTCTTCCAAACGGGACCGGAGTTGGAATTCTTCCTGTTCCAGCGCGACGCCAACGGAGTCAACCCGTCGCCGCACGACGGAGCCGGCTACTTCGATTTCTCCACCGATCTCGGCTACACCGTCCGCAAGGATATGGTGCGCTCGCTGGACGCGATGGGGATCGAAGTGGAAGCCAGCCACCACGAGGTGGCTATCGGCCAGCACGAGATCGACTTCGAGTATGGCGACGCCATCGCCACCGCCGACCGCGCCACCACCTTCAAGTACGTGTTGAAAGCGGTCGCCGCCAGCCACGGGCTGCACGCCACCTTCATGCCGAAACCGGTGGAAGGCATCAACGGCTCCGGCATGCACGTCCACCAGAGTTTCGGCTTCCTCGACCGGCCGGGCAACGCCTTCGTGGATACGGACGACCCCTACGGACTCTCCCGGGTGGCCAAGCATTTCATCGCCGGTCAACTGGCCCACGCCCGGGGCATCTGCGGGGTGATCGCCCCGCTCGTCAACTCCTACCGGCGGCTGGTGCCCGGCTACGAAGCTCCCGTCTATATCGCCTGGGCGCGCACCAACCGCTCGGCGCTGGTGCGGGTGCCGGCCACCCGCAAGGGGCTCACCGCCGCCACGCGGGTGGAGCTGCGCTGCCCGGACCCCTCCTGCAACCCGTACCTGGCCTTCGCCGCGATGCTGGCGGCCGGCATGGACGGCATCATCAACGAACTGCCGCTGCCGGAGCCGGTGGAGGAAAATCTCTACCACTTCACCGATGAAGATCTGAAGCGGCGCAATATCCCCACCCTGCCGGCCACCCTCGGCGAGGCGATCGAGGAGATGGAGAAAGACCCGGTCGTGCGCGAAGCCTTGGGCGACCACGTGTTCGAGCACCTGATCGAAGCCCAGACCGCCGAGTGGGACGCCTTCCGCACCCACGTCACCCAGTGGGAGCGCGACCGCTATCTGGAGGTGTACTAGCCGAGTTGAGGAGCCGCATCTCACGCGGGCGATGAGACCGAGGGAGCGCGGATGCCGCGCTCCCCGGTTCGTTCCGCCGGCAACGCCCCGCCGCGGCGGCGCCAAACTCGTGACGCGTGGCTCATTCCCGTACAATCCGCCCGGATATCTCCGGTCGTGGCGGGGTCGTCATGGGCGAGCGAACGGCGCGGCAGGTCGAGAACGAACGCGAACCGGCGCGCGCCGCGGACAGCGACGATGTCTCCGATGCCATTTCGGCGCGGGAGGCGGCCGATATCCTCGCCGTGCACGAGCGCACCGTGCGCCGGGCCATCGCCCGCGGCGAACTGGCCGCTGTCCGGTGCGGCCGCTCCTTTTGCATCACCCTCGCCGCCCTGGAAGACTATCGCGTCCGTTCGGGCCGGGCCGTGTCAACCCGCGCCGGGCCGCGCCGGGCGGACGCGGCCGCCGACGCCGCCCGATCGGCGCCGGCCGCCGTGGCGCCGACTGGCGGCAGCCGCTTCCAGCGCCGCGCGTTGCCATCTCCGCTTACCCGGTTTGTCGGTCGCGCCGAGGATCTGGCGACGCTGGCGCAGTTGCTCCGCAGCGACGAGGCCCGCCTCGTCACCGTCACCGGTCCCGGCGGCGTCGGCAAGACGCGTCTCGCGCTGCGAGCCGCGGAGGAGGCCGCGCCGGTGTTCTCCGACGGGGTCACGTTCGTGCCGTTGGCCACCCTGCGCGACCCGACGTTCGTCCCCTTCGCCATCGTCCATGCGCTCGGGTTGCACGGCGACGGAAGCACCCCACCGGCGGCGCACCTCGAATCCTCTCTGCGCGATGCCCGGATGTTGCTGGTGCTCGACAACTTCGAGCGCATCGTCGCCGCCGGTCCGGCGCTCGCCGCCGTGCTGGCGGCGTGTCCCGGCGTCGTCGCGCTGGTCACCAGCCGGGTCCGCCTCAATGTCTCCGGCGAGCACCTCGTCGTAGTCGACCCACTGGCGTTGCCGCGCCGGTTCGGGAGCACCTCCAACGCTGCGCCGCTCCCTCCGATGGACGAACTCGGCAAGACCGAGTCGATTCAGTTGTTCGTGGATCGGGCCCAAGCGGCGCGACCCGATTTCGAGCTGACGGCGGAAAACGCAGCGGCGGTGGCCGCCATCTGCGTGCAAGCGGACGGGCTGCCGCTGGCGATCGAGTTGGCCGCCGCGCGGAGTTCCGTGCTGAATCCAGTTGCCCTGCTGGCGCGGATGGACCAGCGGCTGCCGCTCCTGACCGGCGGCCCGTCCGATCTGTCCGATCGGCAGCGAACGATGCGCGACGCGATCGCCTGGAGCGATGCCCTGCTCGACCCGGCGACACGCGCCCACTTTCATCAGTTGGCGGTCTTCCGGGGCGGTTTCGGTCTCGATGCGGCGGAATGGGTGGCGGCGCGGGCGACCCCGGCGAGCGACGGCGATCGCACACCGCCGGACGGTCACCTGAGCGCCATCGACGCGCTCGACAACCTGCTGACCGGCAGCCTGCTGCAGCGCAGCGGACTCCCCGACGACGAGCCGCGCTTCATCATGCTGGAAACGGTTCGCGAATATGCACGGGAGCAATTGGCCGCGGCCGGCGAGGAACCGGCGGCGCGGACCGCCCACGCCGCCTTCTTTCATGAATTTGTGACTCGCGCTCAGACCGAGTTGTGGGCAGCGGCCGACGAACCCCTCCTGGATCGCATCGAGCTCGAGCGCGAAAACCTGCGTGCAGCACTCGAATGGACGACCGTCCACGACCCGGCGACCGCGCTGCGGTTGGCCGGCGGACTGGGGCTGTTCTGGTCGAAACGCGGCTACTGGTCGGAAGCGCGGATGTGGTTGGAGCGCGCGCTCGCCGCCGACGCCGGCAGCGACAGCGCCGCCCGCGCCACCGCGCTGGGGCGGCTCGGCGCCACTGCTTGCGATCTGAGCGATGGCGACGCCGCGCTCCGGTTCCTGAATGAAAGCTTGGCCATGGCGAACCGGCTGGGAGCGGTCGCCATCGCCGCCCGAGCGCTGCGCGGACTCGGCATCCTGGCGAGCGATCGGAGCGACTTCGCGGAGGCGACGGCGTTGTTCGGGCAAGCCTTGGAGCGGTTCCGCGCGCTGGACGATCGCCCCGGCATCGCCCGCAGTCTGAACGATCTCGGGCTCGTCGCCGACCGCCAGGGCGACCACGCCGCCGCCATCGCTTTTCAGGAGGAGGCGCTGCCGATCGCTCGCGCCCTCGGCGATGATTGGCAGGTTTGCATCATTCTCGGGAATCTGGGCGGCGCGTATGTCGACCGGGGTGAACCGGCGCGCGGAGCGATGCTGACCGAGGAGGCGCTCGATTTGGCGCGCCGGCTGGGTGATGAGTTTGGCGTGGCGGTCAATCTTCACAATCTCGCCAACGTCACCGCCGAAATGGGCGATGTGGCGGCAGCCGTGCCGCTGTACCGCGAGGCGCTGACGCGGTCGCTGGATTTGGGCGAGCAACATCTAGCCACCCGAACCCTCGAGCGACTGGCGGCGCTGCTGCGCCAGAGCGGCAGCGCGCGGGCGGCGGTTCGCTTCTTCGGAGCCGCCGATGCCGTCCGCGCGGTCGCCGGCGACCCTCCCTTTGCCGAGGAAGCGGTCCGCCTGACCTCGGATCTGCAGGCGCTGCGCGACGATCTGGGGGACGACGTGTTCGCCGCCGCGTGGGACAACGGGCGGTCGCTGCCGTTCGCGCAGGCCGTCGCGGACGCGATCGCGCTGACCGTCGCAGTGCCGGGAATCCCTCCGAGCGAGCCACCGCAGGGAGATGGCGGGCTGACCGCGCGCGAACTGGAGGTGCTGCGCCTGCTGGTCAACGGCAAGGCCGACCGGCAGATCGCCCGCGCGCTGTTCGTGGCGCGCCCCACCGCCTCCAAACATGTCGCGGCGATCATCGCCAAGCTGGGTGTCGACTCCCGCACCGCCGCCGTCGCCGTCGCGCTGCGCCGCGGATTGGTGTGAGCGCGCATTGGGCGCGGCCGGCCGCCGGACAGTCGACGGGCGAGCAGTTCTGACTGCCCACCCGTCCCGCCAGCGTGCCGGGCGCCGCACGAACCCCACCCAGTTGCAGGAACCGACCGATCCGCTGCCGCGCACCGCTCGTTAGCAATAGCTATGCACCTATTCATGCATGTATCATGTACAATGGGACTACTCGACCACGGGCTGCTGGCTGCCGTGCATGAGCGTTGCGCCATCGAGGAGCCTGCCATGGACCGCGCGACATTCCTCGCCGCGACCCTGCGGCATCCGCCCGTCATCACCAGGTTTGCCGTCTGTATCGCCCGCGCCGCGCTCCTGCTCGCGGCGCTGCTGACCGCTCCCGGCGTCTTCGCTCAGGACGCCGGCATTCCCTGCGATGCGCAGTGTCAGGCGCTGGCGGCGAACGCCTCCTCGATCTTCGTCACCGACGAGATCGACGACTCGATCCCGGTGGCGGCCCCCATCGACAGCAATGGCGACGGACTCATCGACGCCGAGGAGGGCGCCTCGGTCGTTGTCGCCGACGAGATCGCCGGACCGCTGCCGGTGGTCCGCATCGACACCGACGGCGACGGGCTCAGCGATGACGAAGAGGCGATGTATGCCTCCGACCCCAACCTGCCCGACACCGACGGCGACGGTCTGCTCGACGGCGACGAGGTCAACATTTACACGACATTCCCATGGAGCTGGGATTCGGACAGCGACAGCATCGGCGACGGGCGCGAATTGCTCGTCACCCACACGAATCCGTCGGCGGCGGACACCGACGGCGACCACTACAGCGACTACGACGAGATCTACCGCTACTGCACCGACCCGCTCGACCGGAACAGCAATGTCAACACCTACGATGAGCCGCAGTGCTGACCGACGCATCGGACGCCGCCGGCATGCATCGCCGGGAGCGCCGAGAAGGAGCGCGCCGTGGACCCTACCCGCTTCGACGCCCTCGCCCGGTCTCTCGCCCGTCGCCCCACTCGCCGCGCCGCACTGCGATGGCTGGTTGGAGGCGCGTTCGCCGGCCTGTTCGCCCGGCGCGCCGGCGCGCCCGCCGGCGCCCAACCCGCGCGGCCCGACCGCGACCACGACGGGTTGTTCGACGACGACGAAACGGATGTCTACGGCACCAACCCGGATCAGTTCGACACCGACGGCGATGGCGTCGGCGATGGCGAAGAGGTGTTCGTCGGGAGCGATCCGCGCGTGGTCGATGAGGCTCCCGTCGGACCCGCTCCCCGCATCTGCGCCGGAGTCGGCGAATCGTGCGCCGAGATTGAGTGCTGCCTCGGGTTTTGCACCCAGAACATGGATTGCGACTGCGTGACCGACGGCTGGGCGTGCGCCGGGATCGGCACGGGCGGCTGCTGCTCCGGTCAGCCCTGCAATGCCGACGGTTTCTGCGGCGCCTGCGCGCTGCTCGGAGCCCGCTGCAACGCCGATGCCGAATGTTGTCAGGGCAACTACGCCGCGCTCTGCTGCTTCAACGGAACGGTGCTGACCACCGTCTGCACCGATGTCACCAATATCGGCTTCGTTTGCCCCGGGGAGGCCCCGCCCCCGGCCGGCTGCGCGCTCGGGTTGACCGACTGCGGCGGCGACTGCGTCGATCTCGCCAGTCACGCCGGTCACTGCGGAGCCTGCTTCAACTCCTGTCCGCTTGGCGGCGTCTGTCAGAGCGGCGTCTGCGGTGGACTAGTCTGCCTGGACGGCTGGACCGACTGCGGTGGTTACTGCGCCGATCTCCAGACCGACTACGCCAACTGCGGCGCCTGCCACACCTTCTGCGGGTCCGGAGTCTGCAACGGAGGCGCTTGCGCCCCGATCTGCGCTGGCCCCGGCTCCCTCTGCGCGGGCGACGCCGAATGCTGCAGCGGCGATTGCGGTCTGGACGAGATTTTCGGCGGCGGCATCTGCTTGTAGCCGCCTCGCATCCAGATAGGAGGGTCTTCATGGCAACCCGCGGCACGTTTCCCACGGTCCGTGCGCCAGCCCGCCGTCGCCTGCGCGCTGCGCTGGTCGGCGTCGCCCTCATCGCCATCGTCCTGCGCCCCGGCCCGAACGTATTGGCGCAAGACAGCGCCGTGCCCTGCGACGCCGCCTGCCAGGCGCTGACCGCGAGCAGCTCTTCGATCTTCGTCGCCGACGAGATCGACGACTCCAACGTCGCCGTGGTCGACAACACCATCTTCGGCGATGCGCTGATTGGAACCCTGGTCGACAGCGATGGCGACGGCCTGGCGGACGCCGACGATGCCTATGCCGTCGACAACGACGGCGACGGTCTGTCGGATGCCGATGAAGAGTGGGTGTATGGCACGGCCCCCTACACCTTCGACACGGACGGCGACGGGCTCTCCGACTATCACGAGGTTGCCATCTCGCTGACCGATCCGCTCACGCCCAACGCCTCCCCGCCCGGCAACGTCGAGGACCCCGGCTCCGGCGTCGGCCAACTGCCGGCGCCCGCGCTCGACTGCGGCGACGGGCAGGAGGAGACGGACGAACTGGGCCGCAAAACCGGATTCTGCGCGCCGGTCGTGCACGAGCCGGAGCGCGGCGATGGAACCGCGTCCAGCCGGGAACGATGGAGGCGCCCGGCGTCATTCGCGAGATCCTTCGCTCCGCTCAGAATGACACGAGGAGGGCAGCGAACCGTCGCCCCATGCGACGCCAGCGGTGGCGCCCCCGTCCGCCCCCGTGCCATCCTGACGCTCTCCGTGCGTCATCCTGAACGCAGTGAA
>JADLCW010000237.1 GCA_020847015.1 Thermomicrobiales bacterium
AATCTTCCCCGGTCGCACCGCCGTCGCGCGTGGTTATCACTCCTCCCAACTCGATGTTGATGTATGAAATCAGCCGGTCGCACGGATGCGAGGCGATCCAGCGGACACGACTGGTCCACGGGCGTGGCGGGAAGGCCTGGGCCGGGTGCCGGGGAGCGCCGACAAGGCGGGAAGCCCTTCTCAAGTCTGACCGTCGTCGAGGCTGCGCTAGAGGTAGCTGGGTTCGGTCACGGCGGAGGGCGCCGAGCGGTGGTTGTCACCATACCGCGGGGCGAGATGGCGACCGACGGCACGCGCGAACAGGGAATGCCAGCCGTGAGCGCCCGCCATCGCGACTGAGAAAAGGACTGGAGCGAACGTGCCGGCCAACAGGCGATTGGCGTCGTGCAAGGCCACGGTGAGGCACATGGCGCCGACGCCGCTCGACGTGGGAGACGCCATCACGGCGGCGTCATCCGGAGCAGCGAAGCGCATTACCTCGCTGCCGATCGTCGCCCAGAGGTGAATTGACGCCACATCAACGCACTCCCACCGCCCGGCGCTTGCCCTTGACGCCCGGGGGCCGTAGCATCCCGTTCGTCCGTCAGCGTCGCGTCGCCCGATCCGGGCGGCAACGTCGGTCGGCAGCCCCGATCGATGGGGCCGCCCGACCGGCTCATGTGAAGGGAGCGTACCGATGACCGAACCGACGCGCTACCTCTTGCCGGAGAGCGCCATTCCGGAAAACTGGTACAACATCGTGGCGGACTTGCCAGCGCCGCCACCGCCGCCGCTGCACCCTGTCCGCCTCGATCCGGTCGGGCCGGAGGATCTCGCGCCGCTATTCCCGATGGCGGTGATCGGGCAAGAGGTCAGCAGCGAACGCTTCATACCCATTCCCGAAGAAGTGCTGGAGATCTACAAGCTCTGGCGGCCGACCCCGCTCTACCGCGCCCATCGGCTGGAGAGATCGCTCGATTTGCCGAAGGATGTGCGCATTTTCTACAAGTACGAAGGCGTCAGTCCGGCGGGCTCGCACAAGCCGAACACCGCTGTGCCGCAGGCCTACTACGCCAAGCAGGAGGGGGTGCGCCGGCTGGCGACCGAAACGGGAGCGGGGCAATGGGGAAGTGCGCTCTCCTTCGCTGGTTCGCTGTTCGGGATCGACGTCAAGGTGTACATGGTCAAGATCTCTTTCGCCCAGAAACCCTACCGGCGGGCGCTGATGGAGACGTGGGGCGCCCAGTGCGTCGCCAGCCCCAGCAACGAGACGGCAGCCGGGCGGGCCATTTTGGCCGCAGACCCGGACTCCACCGGTTCGCTGGGCATCGCCATCTCGGAGGCGGTGGAAGACGCCGCCACCCGTGAGGACACGAAATATGCGCTCGGCTCGGTGCTGAACCACGTGCTGCTGCACCAGACTGTGGTGGGACAGGAAGCCGTGGCCCAGATGGAGATGGCGGACGCCTACCCGGATGTGGTCATCGGTTGCGCCGGCGGCGGATCCAACTTCGCGGGCATCAGCTTCCCCTTCATTCGCGAGAAGCTGGCCGGCAAGCCGATTCGCATCCTTGCCGTGGAACCGGCCGCCTGCCCCACGCTGACCCGGGGCGTCTACGCCTATGACTTTGGCGACACGGCGAAGATGGCTCCCATCGTCAAGATGCACACCCTCGGTCACTCGTTCATGCCGGCCGGCATTCACGCCGGCGGACTCCGCTACCACGGCATGGCTCCGTTGGTCAGTCTGTTGCTGGATCAGGGAATCATCGAAGCTGACGCCATTCACCAGCGAGCTGCCTTCGAGTCGGCGGTCGCATTCGCTCGCACCGAGGGCATTCTGCCGGCGCCGGAGCCGTCCCACGCCATCCGGGCGGCGATCGACGAGGCGCTGAAAGCGCGCGAGGCGGGCGAGCCGCGCACGATCCTCTTCAACTTGTGCGGTCATGGGCATTTCGACCTGTCCGCGTATGACCGCTATTTGGCCGGCGATCTGCCCGACTACGAGCATCCACAGTCGGAGATCGAGGCCGCGCTGGCCGGGCTGCCGTCTGTCGCGGAGTAAGCATCGTGCCGGTGTGGCACGACGCATGCAGCGTCTCGATAACCAGACGCCGGGGAATCGCGCGATTCCCCGGCGTCGACATCGGATACGGCGCGGTCAACGCGCCGTACAGGTGTTCCGGATGCCGTGCTCCGTGATCCCGGCCGCCACCGTTTGGTCGCCGCGCGCAACGTGACCGAGTTGCGCTGTCCGCTGACGCGGCTCGACGATAGCCGGTCGGGCCGCTTCCGGCGTTTGGCGCGCGAATGGGTGCGACAGCAATGAGTGATTTCCTCGGTTGGATCGTGGTGTTGGTGGTGGCCAGCTTGCTGGGTGGGGGCGTGGTGCTGGCGCTGCGCGGAACGCTGCCGCTGCCCGGGCTGGGTGCGTCGCCCGGCGATCTCGGCGGCGCCATCCGCCAGCGACTGCACGCTGGCGGCCAGTCGTCCAGGCCGTTGCCGGTGGCGGACGCCGAGGTGATCGATCGGCCGCGGCGGCGCTTGCAGCCCGAACGCAGCCCGACCCCGGCCGAACCCGATGCTTCCGCCGCCCCGGCGCCGCTCCCGGCGTCGGATATGGCGGCGCTTGACTCTCGACTGGACCGACTGGAGGCGCGGCTGGAGGCGTTCGAGCGCGATATCGCGCACGGCCTGGATGTGCTGCAACAGGAGGCAGCCGTCACCCGCACAGCGACCCGCGATGCCTTTACCGTCGCCGAGGCGCGGCAAAGCACGGCATTGGAGCGACTGCGTGCTGATGTTGCTGAGGCCTCCTTGCGCGCGGCGCCAGCCGCCGAGTCGCCGGTACGCTGGGTGAATGAACGGCGCGCCGAATCGATCGGGCAGTTGTATGCTCGGCTGGCAGGGTTGGAATCGGCGCTCGCGCAGGCAACCAATCCGATTCTGCTGCCCGGCGAAGCCTTCGCGCCTCCGGTGGACCTGCCCAGCGAAGCGATGGGATGGGAGAACTGGAAAGAGGTCGGCGATCGCGCCTTCGCGCTGGCCGATGCCTACAGCGCTCAACGTCTCTATCTCTCCGACGGCGCGCGCGCCGACGTGGCCGCGTTTGTGACCACGCTGCGTGGCACGCTTACGCGAGCGGTCTATCCGAATCTGAGTGCGGACCCGACGCCGGATGGATTGCGCGATCTGCGCGGCGCGCTGGTCACGCTCTCCTCCGAAGTACCGCGCCTCCGTCAGGCGCTGGAGCGGGAATTCCGCGCCATTGCCCAAGGCGAGTCGCTACCAGAGCGCTGAGTGAAGCTCGGCCGCACGAAGCGGCGCCGGCCGCGCAGCCTGCGGGTTAGCGCGATCGCGGCGCGGGCGACTACGCGGGGCCTTCGAGCAGGAGTCTCGCGGCATAATCTCCAGAGCCGAACGCCAACAATTCGACGATTCCCGATCGGGCCGCGTTGTCTGATTACGGTTCGGGGCGATCGCGCTTTGGCGTGCGTTCGGCAGGCGGGTCCGCACCTGGTGCGGTCTCCG
>JADLCW010000238.1 GCA_020847015.1 Thermomicrobiales bacterium
GCCGCCGCCGGGTGGTAGCGTTGCCGCAACGGCCAGCAGTCAATTCCGAAAGGTGTCTTCGCCATGGGCGATGCGCTGCTTCGTGCGACCGGCATCACCAAGCGCTACGGCGGCATCGACGCGCTGCGTGGCGTCGATCTGGAGATCCATCCAGGCGAAGTGCATGCTCTGATGGGCGAGAACGGAGCCGGCAAATCCACCCTCGCCAAAATCGTGGCCGGCGTGGAGCGCCCCGACGGAGGGGTCATCGAATGGATGGGGCGGACGGTCGCATTCCACGACACGCGCGAAGCGACGGCCGCCGGCATCGCCATCGTGCTGCAGGAACTCAGCCTGATCCCCGATCTGTCGGTGGCCGAGAATCTGTTTCTCGTTCACGATGACGCCTATCACGGCGGCTGGTGGCTCGACCGCGCGGCGCTGCGCCGCCGCGCCTACGCGCTCTACGATCGGCTCGGTTGGGAGCTGCCGGTCGAGCCCGATCGCAAGGTGGGTGACCTCACCGTCGCCGAGCAGCAGATGGTGGAGATCCTGCGCGCGCTCTCGCTCGACGCGCGGTTATTCATCCTCGACGAACCAACCGCCACGCTCAGTCCGCATGAGGTGGCGATCCTGTTCCGTCTCGTGCGCACCCTGCGCGACCAGGGCGCCGCGTTCCTGTTGGTGACCCACCGACTGGAGGAGGTGTTCGCGCTCAGCGATCGCATCACCGTCTACCGCGACGGCGCCTCCTCCGGTCAATTCGAAACTGCGAAAACCACCGAGAGCGACCTGATCCGGGCCATGGTGGGACGCGATCTGGGCGACCTGTTTCAGATCCGACAGCGCGGCGAACCGGGCGCGCCGATGCTGACCGTACGCGGGCTGACCCGCGGCCGCCACGTGCGCGACGCCAACTTCGAGGTGCGGCGGGGTGAAATCGTCGGCATCGCCGGGCTGGTCGGAGCCGGGCGCACCGAACTGATCCGAGCCATCTTCGGAGCCGATCGCGCCGACCGCGGCGCCATCACGCTCAATGGCCGGGTTGGGTTGCTCTCCTCGCCGGCGGCAGCCATCCGGCAAGGAGCGGCGCTGGTGCCGGAGGATCGCAAGGCGCAAGGGCTCTCCATCGAGCAGTCGATCGCCGAGAATGTGGCGCTGGCCAACGTCGCCGCCAACGGCGGCTTCTGGTCCCGTCCGCGCGCGGAGCGCAGTCTTGTTGAACGCATGGTGGCCGATCTGCGGATCAAGGCTCCACAGCCGTGGCGGGCGGTAGCCAGCCTCTCCGGCGGCAATCAGCAAAAAGTGGTGCTCGCCAAGTGGCTGGCCCTCGACCCGGATCTGATGATCCTCGACGAACCAACCCGCGGCATCGACATCGGGGCCAAGTTCGAGGTCTACCGGTTGATCGACGGGCTGGCCAATGCCGGCAAGGCGGTGCTCCTGGTGTCCTCGGAACTTCCGGAGATTCTCGCCCTCGCCGATCGCATCCTGGTGATGCGGGGCGGCGCCATCGTCGCGGAAATGACCCACGATGCGGCCAGCGAGGAAGCGATCCTTTCAGCCGCGGTGCGGGACCGCGCGGCCACGGCAGCCGACTGAACCAGTTCGGCCGCCCGACAAGCGGCGCGGCCGTCGCGACCGACGGGAAGGGTACGCACCATGGCGAATGCGACCGACGTCCGCAACCTGCCCGAGACCGGGAACGCAACTCCCGCCCGCGCCGGTTGGTGGCGGCGATTCAGCGAGGAGTACCGGGTCGAGGGGGCGATGCTGGGCGCGTTGCTCCTGCTCGGGTTGGTGCTGAGCATCGCCGCCCCCAATTTTCTGACCGCAGGTAATCTCCGCAACGTGCTTTGGCAGGTGATGGCCATCGGCATCATCGCCATCGGGCAGACGATGGTGATTCTGACCGGCGGCATCGACCTCTCGGTCGGCGGCATCGCCGCCTTCTCGGCGATGGCTGGCGGGCTGCTGATGATGAGCGGCCCGGAGCCGAACGTGCCGCTCGGCATCTTCGCCACGCTGGCCATCGGCGTCTTGGTGGGAGCGATCAACGGCGCCATCGTCGCCTACGGGCGACTGGCCGCCTTCATCGTCACCCTCGGCATGCTCTCCATCACCAATTCGCTTACTTACGTCATCTCCGACGCCAACTCTATCGTCGGGTTGCCAGAAGGCTATCGGGTTTGGGGGCGGGGCGAGATCGCGGGAATCCCGTGGTATCTGGTGACATTCGTCGCTCTGTTCGTGCTAGGCCACATTTTCTTGTCGCGCACCAAACCGGGGCGATTCATCTACGCTATCGGCAGCAACGAGGAAGCGGCGCGCCTGTCCGGGGTGAACGTGCGCTTCTACAAGACGATTCCCTACGCCATCACCGGATTGTTGTGCGCTATCGCGGCGATCATCCTCTCGGGCAAGCTGGGGGCGATCGATCCCGACACCGGCACCGGTTTTGAACTGCGCACGATCGCCGCGGCAGTGATCGGCGGCACAAGTCTGTTCGGGGGCAAGGGCACGCTCGTCGGCACCCTCATCGGTGTGTTCCTGATCGGCGTCCTGAGCAATGGGTTGAACCTGCTGCGGGTCAACGCCTTCTGGCAGGGAGCCGCGGTCGGCGTGGTGATCATCCTCTCGGTGCTGATCGAGCGGCTCTCGCGCAAGCGACGATAGGGGAGGGGAACCGCGTCAATTGGCAGCCAGGTCGCTCGTCGTCGGCGGCGGTTCGGGAATGCGCTTCGTCCAGATCGAGCCGGGATAGCGAGCCGCCAGCTCGGCCCAGGCGCGATCGCGCGCCTCGCCGTCGTGCCCGCCCTGGTAGTACCCGGCGATGCCGAGCCAGTAGCGCGCCTCGTCATGCAGCGGACCCTCGGCGCGGCGCCCGAGCAACTCCTCCAGCCGCGCCACCGCGCGCGCATATTGCGCCTCGCGCAATGACACCACAGTCTCGCCGAGATCGAGCACATCGAGGAACTCGGCCGGCGGCACGGAGTTGACATTGCGGTAGTGGACATTGCCGCGGCGGTCGGCGATCAGCACCGTCGGCAGCCAGACTACCTGCAGCGGCCGCACGTGCGGATCGGCATGGTCGAGCCGCAACGCGACAAAGCGGTCGTTGACCGCCGCGATCACGGCGCGATCTGGATACACCACGGCATCCAGCAGTTCGCAGCCGATTCAGTGCTGCTTTTCGACGTCGATCAGAACCGGCTTGCGTTCCTGCCGCGCCCGCGCGAACGCCGCGTCCCAATCGTGTTCCCAGTGAATGGCGTCCATGCCCTGCCTGTCGTTCGGACGATCCATCCTGACATCTGCCGTCGCCCTCGCGGGCTGCGGGCGTGGTGGACAGTAGCGACCGCCGGTCGCGCTGTCAACGGCGCCGCCACACCGCGGCATGAAAGCACGAACGCTCTGCCGGCGCACTCGCTCTACCAGGCGCCTGGCTTGGTAGCATATGCGGCGATTCAGCCAACCCATCCGGGACGCGCGGTTGCGTCCGGCGCCGAAATTTCGGCGATTCCGTGGGATGGGTGGCGACGAGGAGCGTTCATGGACAAGCTCGCATCCGTGCTGCACAAAGGCCGCCTGTCCCGCCGCGACGCCCTGAAGGGAGCGGCGGCGCTCGGTTTTGCCGGGTCCGCCCTCAGCTTCGCCGGCCACTCTGGTGCGCTGGCCGAAGGCGAGGATTACCAGATCGCCTATCTGACGCCCGGGCTCAACGCTCCGTTCTGGAAATATCTCTCCGACGGCATCAAGCAGCAGGCTGCCAAAGACTCCGCCGCCACCGGCGCCAAAATCACGGTCACCGACTACGATTCCCGCAACAGCGCCGGCACGCAACTGCAGAACGCGCAGGACGCCATCACCGCCGGGGTCGATCTGATCGTGCTCTCTCCGACCGATAGTTCCTCCGCCCCCACGGTGCTGGAGCTGGCCGCCGAGAACAACGTCCCGGTGATCATCGCCGACATCGGCACGGACGAGGGCGACTACGTCTCCTTCGTCATCTCCAGCAACGAGACCGGCGCCTACGACGCCGGCAAGGTGCTGATGGAGAAGATGAAGGCAGACGGGTTCGCAGGCGCGGACGTGCTGATGATCACCATCTCCCAGGCGCGCCTCAACGGCCAGAATCGCACCAAGGGCATCACTCGCGCGGTGGAGGAGGGCGGCAGCAAGATCGTGCAGTTCCTCCAGAGCGAGGATTACACCCGAGTCGAAGCGCAGGCGCAGGCCTCCGACCTGCTCAGCGCCAACCCGGACGCGCACGGCTTCTTCTCGCAGCACGACGAAGCCACGCTTGGAGCCTGGGCGGCCATCGAGGAGTCGGGGCGGGCCGACCAAATCGTCTTCACCGCCTTCGATGGCAGCCCGGAGACGGTCGAACTGATCAAACAAGGCAAGGTGGCGGCGGCCTCCATGCAGCAGCCCGTGCTGATGGGTCGCATCTCGATGGAGGTGGGACTGAAGCACCTGCGCGGCGAGGAGGTCGAGAAGGAGACTGAGGTCCCGACCATTCTGGTCACCACCGAGAACGTGAACGACCTGGAGGCGCAGTTGGCCGATACGGTCTTCCCGGTCACCGGCGATGCGGGCACGCCGACGGCGTAGCCGCTGCTCCCGGATCGCGCCAACGAACATCGCCCCCGGACGCATACCGCGAACCGGGGGCGATGCTCGTTGGTTGCGCGCAAAGTCGCCGATCAGTCGCCGGCCGCGCTCGCCGCCCGGGTCAGCGCCGGCGCTTCGCCCGCCGCGACCTCGACGAAGTCGGGGAGCCCTTCCAGATCCTTCTCCGGCCCGCCCGGGTTGTACACCGCCAAGAGGCGCATCGGCGCCCACCCGGTGTTGAGCGTGGAGTGGAACACGCCGGTCGGGACGTACAGCACGTCGCCGGCGCGCACCGGGAACGGTTCGCCATCATCCATCATCTGCTCTCCCTCGCCGGAGAGCACATAGAGAATTTCTTCCGAGGCGGGATGATTGTGGCGGTCATGCCCCTTGCCCGGCAGCAGCATGACCTCGCCGAAGGTCATTCCCGCACCCGGCGTCGCCCCCGGCGAGACGTACCACTTGATCGCACCCCAATCGAATGTCTTGGTCGGCAGGGCGTTCGGATCCACCGCCTGCATCGTGCTCCTCCTTGTCGGCTACGCCTGCACCCGGATGTTCTTGAATCGGCGCGCTGTTTCGGTGATGGCGACCTCGACCGGAAGCCGCTCGAAACTGGTGGACCCGTAAAATCCGTCCACCCCGGTGGTGTGCTCCAACACGTACGTCGCGTCTTCCACCTCGGCGATCGGGCCGCCGTGGCAGATCACCAGAATATCCGGGTTAACCGCCTTCGCCGCATCGTGCATCGCCTGCACGCGCTCGACCGCCTCGTCGAGGCTGATGGCGGTCTTGGCTCCGATCATGCCCTTCGTCGTCAATCCGACGTGGGCCACCAGGATATCGGCTCCGGCCTCGGCCATCGCTCGCGCCTCATCCGGATTGAAGGCGTAGGGAGAGGTGAGCATATCCATCTCGTGGGCGAGACGAATCATGTCCACTTCCAGCCCAAATCCCATCCCGGTTTCTTCGAGGTTCTGCCGGAACACGCCGTCGATCAGACCCACCGTCGGGAAGTTTTGCACCCCGACGAACCCCATGTCCCGCAACTCGCGCAGGAAGACCGGCATCAACCGGAACGGATCGGTGCCGCACACGCCGGCCAGCACCGGGGTGTGTTTGACGACCGGCAACACCTCGCCGGACATCTCTACCACGATGCCGTTGGCGTCGCCGTAGGAGAGCAACCCCGCCAGCGACCCTCGGCCGGCCATCCGATAGCGACCGGAGTTATAGATGACAATCAGATCGGCCCCGCCTGCCTCGGCGCACTTGGCGGACAACCCGGTGCCGGCGCCCGTGCCGACGATGACGCCGCCGCTGGCGACGACGCCGCGCAGCCGCTCCAGAATGTCCGATCGGCTTTCCGTAATCATCCGTCCCTCCCGTCGTCGCGGCGCTTCCCGGCGCCGTTCCCCGATTCGCGGATCATCGCATCCATGCGGTCGGCCATCGCCGCCGCGAAGCGCGGATCGTTGATCTCCATATCCAGTTCGTGGATCTCGATCTGCGGGCCGATTTCCGCATGAATCGCGTCGAGCAGCGCGCGATCGGCGGCCGGGTCGTAAAACACGCCCCCCTCGACCGCGATCATCGACACCCCGCGCAGCGGGATGAACAGCGCGACCGGCCCGGTCGCCGCATTCAGTTTGGCCGCCAGAGTGCGACCGAGTTGCGCGCACTCCTCTGGGGTCGTCCGCATCAGGGTGACCGCGGGGTTGTGCTTGAACAGCGTCCGCTCGCGGTATTTCTCCGGCACCGAGTCGATGGGGCCGAAGTTGACCATGTCGAGCGCGCCGATCGAAACGACTTGCGGCAGCCCTTTCCGACCGGCCGCTTCCAGCCGATCGGGACCGGCCGACAGCACACCCCCGGCCAGATCGTCGGCCAACTCGGTGGTAGTGATGTCGAGCACGCCGGCCAGAAATCCGTCCGTCGCCAGCGCCTCCATCGATTGCCCACCGGTGCCGGTGGCGTGGAAGACGAGCACTTCGTAGCCGCGCCGCTCCAGGTCCTGCCGGGCGGCAGTCACGCACGGCGTTGTCACGCCAAACATCGTCGCCCCGATCAACAGCCGCTGCTCGGAACTGGGCACAAAATTCGCGTAGGCGCGAGCCATGCCGGCGATCGCCGCGGCCGCGTTGGCGAGGATCCGCTCCGAAACACGGTTGATGCCGGCGATGTCGACCACCGAATACATCATCGCGATATCGACGGCGCCAACATAGGGGCGGGTGTCGCCAGAGGCGACGGTGGACACCATCAGCTTCGGCACGCCGACCGGCAGCGCGCGCATCGCCTCGGTCGCCAGCGCCGATCCGTTCGATCCGCCGAGCGCAAGGATGCCATCGAGCCGACCTTCGGCGAACAGCCGCTTCACCACCTCGGTGGCGCCATGCCCCATTGCCGTCACCGCGGCGCCGCGGTCGTTGGCGGCGGCCAACACATCGACATCGACCCCGGCCGCCGCTGCCACCTCCTGCCGGGTTACGTCGGGAGGAATCTGCGGCTCGGCGACGATGCCGGCATCGACCAGCACCACATCGCAACCGTCGGCTTCGATGCGTCGCCGCAACTCCGCATACTCCTCGCCTTTGGTGTCGAGGGTTCCCAGCAGGACTACAGTCGCCATGCGTCTCCTCCCGATCCCGCGCGGCGCGCTTCCAGCGCCGCCGATCAGATGCCGAGGTAGCGGTGCTGGGCCGCCGGGTCGGCGATGAACGCGGCGGATGTGGTTTCCAGCGCGACCCGGCCGTTGACAACGATGACGAGGCGCTCGGCCAGTGCCGTCGCGACCGCCAGCTTCTGCTCGACCACGAGCATGGCCAGCCCCTCTCGCGAGAGACGAGTCAGCGCCTCGACCATGTGATCGACGATCACTGGCGCGAGTCCTTCGGACGGCTCATCCATGATCAGCAGTCGCGGGTTGGTCAGCAGCGCCCGCCCAATAGCCAGCATCTGCTGCTCGCCGCCGGACAACGCGGCCGCTCCGTTGCGGCGCCGCTCCGCCAATCGCGGGAACAATTCGTAGACACGCTCGATCGTCCATCCGCCGGCTGCCGCGGCGCCGCGTTGCTCGACCAGCCGCAGATGCTCGTGGACCGACAGCGATGGGAAAATGCGCCGCCCCTGAGGCACGTAGCCGAACCCAGCCTCAGCTCGCTGGAACGGCTTGCGGCCGGCGAGATCGGCGCCGTCGAATTCGATCGTGCCGTGGGCGGTCGGAACCAGCCCCATCAGCGCCTGACAGAGCGTGGTTTTGCCCATGCCGTTGCGCCCCAGCACGGCCACCGGTTCGGCCCCGACCGCAAGGTTGACGCCTTGCAGTATGTGCGCCTGCCCGTAGTACACGTCGAGATCGCGCACGGTCAGAATCGGATCAACCGCCGCCATGGTTCGTTCCCAGGTAGACATCCTGCACCGCCCGATTGGCCCGAATCTCGTCCGGCGACCCCTCGGCGATGATCCGCCCTTCGTGCATCACCGTGACGCGCTTCGCGACGCGCAGCGCGACGTCCAGATCGTGCTCGATCAACAGCACCGAGATCGCCGGATCCAGCGCCAGCAACAGTTCTGACAGGCGACCGCGCTCTCCGGGCGACAACCCGGCCGCTGGCTCGTCGAGCAGCAGCAGGCGCGGCTCGCCCGCCAGCGCCATCCCCAATTCCAACTGCCGTCGCTCGCCGTGCGAGAGATCAGCCGCCTTGGCCGCCAGCACATCGGCCAGCCCGACCGATTCGGCCAGCTCGCGCGCGCGCCGGCGGTCGGCGTCGTCGGCCCTCGGCCGGCGCAGACTCATGCGCCCCGCCCGCCGGCCGCGCAGCGCCACGAACAGGTTGTCCGCCACCGTCAACCCGTCAAACAGCAGCGCCGTCTGATAGGTGCGCGTCAGTCCGCGCCGAATGCGGCGCTCGGTGGGCAGGCGGGTGACATCGTCGCCGAACAGCAGCACACGGCCGCTCGTCGGCCGCAGATCGCCGGCGATCAGATTGA
>JADLCW010000239.1 GCA_020847015.1 Thermomicrobiales bacterium
CGCTGACCCGGAGCGGGGAGCCATGGGCGAGCCAGGGGGTCGACGTGTACCGGGTGGATGGCGAGCAGATCGTCGAATTCGCGGTCTACTCGGATACGGCGCGGATGCAGCGCCAGTTGGACCCGTATGGCGGAGCGGGCGAGCTCGCCTAACCGCCTCCGGCGCTCTGGCGGAGCCAGGGATGGAACGGGGGCGGGAGCATGCCGCGCCGACCCCCGGCAACCCGGGCTACACGGCCTTGCCGATGACTGGCGTCGCCCGCCCGACCGGCAGCGACCAGCCGCCGTCCATGACGAGCGTCTGGCCAGTCATCATCGCGAATGGTTCCGAACAGAGCAGCACGGCGAGTTGACTCAGTTCGTCCCAGGTGACCAGGCGACGCAGCGGCGTGCCTTCGCGCAGCGCGTCCTTGTAGCCGGGGGCGATGATGTCGATCGCCGGCGTGTCCTCGATTTGCCCGGGAGCGATGGCGTTGACCGTGATCTGCGGCGCCAGTTCGACGGCGAGCGATTCGGTCAGGTGACGAACGGCGTCCTTGGCGAGACCGTAGACGGAATGCGCCCGGATATAGGCGGACCCGGCGGAGATGTTGACGATCCGGCCCCAGCCGCGCTCGCGCATGCCCGGCGCGACGATCTGGGTCAGCAGATAGGGCGCCTTGACGTTGGCGTCCATCACCCGATCCCAGTCCGGCTCGGCGAGGGACGCGAAGGGAGTGTCGGCGTAGGGGCCGACCGCGTTGATGAGGATGTCGATGCGACCGAAGCGCTCCAGCACGGTTTCACCGAGATTGCGCGCATCGGCGCCGTCGCTGAGATCGGCCTGGAACGCCGCGGCCTGACCCCGGGTCTGGACGATGGTCTCGACCACGGCGCGAGCCTCGATCTCATCCTGCTGATAGTGGATCGCGACGATCGCGCCCTGCGCGGCGAAGCGGCGGGCGATCGCCGCGCCGAGGTTGCGCGATGACCCGGTGATCAGCGCCACGCGATCGTCGAATCGGTCGCCCAGCGTCAAGGGCGTCGTCATGGATTCGCTATCCTCCGGGTCATTCCCCAAGCGCCGCTATCAGCTCCGCCGCCGGTTGAGGCGATTCGACGAGAATCCGCGTCGCGCCGGCGGCCATGAACGCCGCCAGACCGGCGCGGCAGGCCGCTGGGTCGCCCGCGACCATGGACCGCTCGACCAGATCGGTCGGAACCGTCGCGGCGACGGAGGCGGCGTCGACTCGCTCGAGCGCGTGCAAATACGGCTCGAGACCCTCCGCGACCAGCTCGTCGATGCGCAGCGCGGCGCGCATCGGGTCGAGTACGGCCAGGTCAATGCCCGAGTCGCGCAGCAACAATTCGCCGCGTCCCGGCATGGCGTACGCCAGCGCCAGCGCCGTTTTTGCTTCGTCCAGTGCACGCTCCCGATCCATGCCCACGCGAACCCGGACCATGATGGCGATTTCGACCGCATTCGGGTCGCGCCCGGCTTCGATCGCGCCGGCCCGAACCTGCTCCGCTGCCCAGCGCACGTAGGGAACCCCGACGAAGGTGGTGATGAGCGCCCCGTCGGCGAACCGCCCGGCGGCGCGGAGCGCTTTTGGCCCCAGCACCCCGAACCAGATCGGGACGCTTCCCTGCTCCGGAAGCGCTTCGAGACGCACGCGATCGAGTTCCACGAACTTGCCGTGATAGTCGATCGTGGCGCCGGTCCACAGCAAGCGCAGCGCTTCCGCCGTCTCGGCCAGCATCGTCAGGGGCGTCCGGTCTGCGATGCCGATCTGGCGCAGCAGCGCCGCGGTCGAACGACCGATGCCGAGTGTGAAGCGGCCATTGGCGCACCGGTCGAGGGTGGCGGCGGCGCTGGCGAGCACCGCCGGCGAGCGGACGTACGGCGTGGTGATGCCGACGCCCAATTCGATGCGCTCCGTGGCCGCGGCGACGTAGCCCAGAGCGGCAAAGCACTCCCAGGAGTAGTAATCCTCGATCGTCCAGGCGGATCCGAACCCGGCGAGTTCCGCCTCGCGGGCGCGCTCGGCCACGACGGCCGGCGATGCCTCCGGACCTGCCGGGAGCAGTAACCCGAGCCGGGCGCGTTCAGTCATGCGACGCGGCCTGAGCGTGCGCGGCGATCCCGCTCGCAGGGTGGTGGCCGCCGCGTTCCCGCATCGCCCGCAGCACGCGCTCCGGTGTGAACGGAGTGGCGCGCAGCGGAGCGCCGATGGCGTCCGACAGCGCGGCGGCGACGGCGGCGGCCGATACGATCACCGGCGGCTCGCCGACCCCCTTGGCCCCGTGGGGACCCTCTGCCGAAGGGTGCTCGACGATGATCGTCCGTACCGCCGGCGCCTCCAGCGCGGTCGGCAGCTTGTAAAGCGCCAGATTCGGGTTGAGGAGCCGCCCGTCCTCGATGACCAGTTCCTCGGTCAGCGCGTAGCCGATGCCCTGCACGGCGCCGCCCTGCATTTGTCCCTCGACATAGGTCGGGTTGATCGCCCGCCCCACGTCCTGCGCCACGACGAAGTCGACTACGCGGGTGCGGCCCGTTTCGGGATCGACCTCCACGTCGGCCGCATGGCAATGGAACGACGGAGCGTTGAAGTAGGGAAAGAGCGTGCCCTTGACCGAACCCGGTTCGTATGGAGTCGGCGGGACCA
>JADLCW010000240.1 GCA_020847015.1 Thermomicrobiales bacterium
CGCCCAACACCAGCGCCGCGCCGGCGATCTGGAGCGGTCCAAAGCGCTCGCCGATGAGCCACGCGGAGAAGATGCCGGTGACCACCGGCAGCAGGAACAGATAGGCGGCCGAGCGGGTCACCCCGCGCCGGGCGATCGCCCAGGCCCAGATGATGTAGGAGAGCAGCAGCGAGATGAGCGCCGCGTAGAGCAGCGCCGCCCAGACGGCCGCCGACAGCGTCAGCCAATTTTCGGCGGCCACCGACTGGGCCGCCAGCGGCGTCAACATCGCGATGCCCACCAGCAGCGACCAGGCCGTCGTGGACTGCACCCCATAGGTGACCACCAGCGACCGGGCGGAGAGGCTGTAGACGGCAAAGCAGACGGACCCCAGCACGAGCATCAGGTTGCCCGCCATCGCGCCGGGGGAGTCGCTGCGCAAGCTTTCGCCGACGAACAGCGCCACTCCCCCGGTCGCCAGCGCCGCCCCCAGCCACTGCGCCGGCGGGCCGCGCTCGATGCGCAGCAGACTGGCGAACAGCATCGTGATGGTCGGGTTCAGCGACAGCAGCAGCGCCGCGGCGAAGGCCGAGGTGCGGTCGATGCCGAGGATGAACAAAACGTTGTAGAACCCGAAGCCGCAGGCGCCGCTCACCAGGAACAGCGGCCAGTCGGCGCGGCGGGGCAGCTCCAGGCGGCGGCGCGCGATCAGCCAGGCGAAGAGACTCGGAGTGACGATGGCGAAGCGCGCCCAGATGAACGCCAGCGGCGCGATCTCCGGCAAGACCGCCTTGGTGAACACGTTGTTGGTCGCCCAAATGACGACCACGGCCGACATGGCGACATCCGCCAGGTCGAATTCGCTGCGAGTGGATTTCATCCGCGCTCCCGGCGACCCGGGCGGCCGCCGCATCAGTGTATCCGGGTGCTGCGCCGCGGCGCGCTAGCTGGGCAGGGTGGCGCCTTCCAGCGCGAGCAGGTGCTGCTTGATCCCCAGCCCGCCGGTGTAGCCGCCGAGCGAGGCGTCCGTGCGGACGATGCGGTGGCAGGGCACGATCACCGGCAACGGGTTGCGCCCCAACGCATTGCCGACGGCGCGAACGGCTCCCGGTTTGCCAATGCGCACGGCGATGCCGCGGTAGGTGTCCAGCCGACCAAACCCCACCTCCTCCGTGGCGGCGAGCACCGAGCGGGTGAAGGGGGTGACTCCGGAGAGATCGAGCGGCACATCGAAGCGCCGCCGGTCGCCAGCGAAATATTCGGCCAACTCGCGCGCCGCCTGCTGGAGCGTGACCCGCGCGGCGGACGGAGCGGCGTCGAGCGCCGCCGGCGCGTAGCCGCGCGCTTCCAGTTCACGCCAGGTTTGCTCCGCGCTGTCGGACGCAGCGAAGGCGATTTCACACAACCCGGCGGCGCTGACCGCCAGCCGCAGCGGCCCCAGCGGACTCTCCACCTCGGTCAGCCAGGCGGGCGGGGCCGCGTTCGGCAAGCGGAGCGGGGGCGGCGCGGCGGCGTGTTCGTCCATCACCTCATCCAGCGCGATGCATACGGATTCGAAAGCGCGCGACTCGCGGGCGCAGAATGCGCAGCCGGCGGCATGCTGGCGCAGCCAGGCGGCATCGTCGCGGTCGAGTTCGCCAAGCACGCGGGCCGGCATCGCCGCGCAGGCGACATCGCACGGGTCGTCCGCCGCGCGTGCGGCTTCGGCCAGCCCACCAGCCCGCGGTCGACCGGTTGCATCGGCACTCATCATGTCCTCCCGCGGCCAGCGCGCGAAGCGGCCGCCGCTCTCATCCCAGCCGGTCGCCAAGTCCCGCCCGCAGCTTGCGGAGCGCTTCGTAGACGTTGGCGCGCGCGGCCTCCTCGGAGGAACCCAGCACAGCGGCGAGTTCGGCGTACGACAGATCGTGGTATTTGCGGCCGATCAGCGCGACCCGCTGCTTGGGCGGCAGGCGCTGCACGAGCCGATCCACCGCGCCCAGCAGCTCCCGCGCGTCGAGTCGGTCGGCTTCGTCGTGCTGCGGAGCCGGCAGCGCGGCGGCGGCATCGTCGCCAAGCGGATCGATGCGACCGTACTTGCGGCGGTCGCTGAGATACGTATTGGAGACGATCCGGTACAGCCAGGCGCGGTAGTTGGCGTCCGGATCGAGGCGACCGAAGGCGCGGTAGGCCTTGAGCGCCATCTCCTGATACAGATCGTCGGCGTCGGCGGCATTGCGGCACAACCGCAGCGCAAAGCGGTGCAGTTCCGGACCGTGCCGCTCCAGCAGCTCCGTGAAGATTGGCCTCGCGACGGCGGCCGGCGTCGTCATCGGCGCATCAACCACGCGCACCTCCGCCATCTCGTCCGCGTCGCTCCTCGCTCCCCACCCAAACCGCTCGGGTCGTCCAACCATACAACGCGGCGGCGCGGACGCTGTGAGATGGAAGGATAGCGGAACGCGGCGCGGAGTCGGGCAGGAGCACGCGCGGCTGCCCAACGCCGCGACGCATTGTACGTACACCCAGCCTGCGCTAGCATGCGCCTGTCGTCGCCGTGATTGCGGCGGTTTCCGGAAAGGCGGGCGGCTCACGATGCTGTTGCGACGGGCGCGGCAGGAGAACCAGCGGGGCGGGCGCGAGCGCGAGTCCGGCTCCGACGATGCCGGCTGCTGGGCGCGCCAGCGCGGCGCAACGCTCTGGAGCGGCCTCGCGATCCTCGCGGGCGGGTTCCCCGGATGCGCCTCGTCCGGCGGCCGGTTGCGGAAAGCCGCGCTGACGCTCACCGATCGCGCCCTGATCGCCAACGCAAACCGACCCGACGGCTTCGCCCTGCCGCTGGCGGCGGTGCGTCAGATCGGCACGACGGATGACGCGCCCGGCGACGGTCCGGCGGTGGTCGTGCGCTACGGCGACGGCGCCGACGCCCGGACATTCGCCATTCGCCCGGCTCCCGCCCGGCGTGGCCGCACCGCTGAGGCGATGGGCGGGCTGCTCGCGGCGCTGGCGGCGACCGGTTGGGCGGCCGCGCCGACCCCGGCGCCCATCGACCTCACCCGCTCGTGGGGCGATGCCCGCGCCGCCGGGTCGGAAAACATCTTGTGGA